>JBLHJZ010000076.1:0-11619 GCA_047619515.1 Saprospiraceae bacterium
ACCCAGGATAATGGTTCTAATAAAGGAAATGCTAATAATATTAATGCCTGGTCTACTGTGCTTGGCGGGGATGGTTTTCAAATGAGATTTCATCCAACTAATCCAGATATTGTTTTTGCGGAAACGCAGAACGGTAATATCTTTCGAAGTTCAACAGGGCTTAGTGGATTTATTTCCTCCACCTCGGGGATTAATCCTAGTGACAGAAAGCATTGGGATATGCAATATTTCATTAGCCCTCATGAATCGGATCGCTTGTATACCGGAACCTATCGGGTATATAAAAGCCAAACCTCCGGGGCTCCTTTTTGGGAAGCGATAAGCCCCGACCTGACCGATGGCATTATCTATGGTTCCAGTTTTCATACGATCACCACTTTGACAGAATCAGCGCTGGTGGAAGATCTATTATATGTGGGTACGACGGACGGTAATGTTTGGCGTACAGAGGATGGAGGTACTATCTGGGACTCGTTGCACGCTACGCTACCTAACCGATATATTACTTCTATAAAAGTTTCTCCGGATTTGGAGGATAATGTATTCGTTTGTGTATCTGGATACCGGTATAACGAATATATTCCAAGAGTGTATAAATCCACGGATCGGGGCGATAACTGGACGAGTATTGCAGGGAATCTTCCTGATTTAGCCGTCAACGATATCATTATCTTACCCGGTCAAAATGATCAGATTTTATTTGTAGCTACGGATGCGGGGATCTATGCAACTACTAATGGCGGACTGAACTGGGAATTATTAGGGACGAATATGCCAATGGTTACCACTTATGATATGGAGTGGAACGAAGCCAATAATCAATTGGTTGCCGGAACATTCGGTAGATCTGTTTATACCTATCCGATTGACTCTTTGTTGAATAATCTTGATCCGCCGATAGATATTGCCGGGCAAATTTTGACACCATTTGGGGAAGGAGTGGATTCTGTTTCCATTGCTATCACCGGGGATATCACTCAAAATATTCAAACAGATGTGAATGGAGATTATGCTATTGAAAATATCTCCTCATCAACAGCATGTATAATAACACCAGTTAAGAATCTCAATATCAGAAATGGCCTGAGTACTATAGATATTTTAAATTTACAAAAACATATCTTATTGATTGATACTCTGGACTCTCCTTATAAAATTATAGCCGGGGATGTCAATAATTCTAATAGCGTTTCGACTTTTGATTTAGTAAATATCAGGAAGGTTCTTCTCTTTTCGCAGGATACTTTTATTAATACGGATTCCTGGCGATTTATTCCTGCTGACTTCGTGTTTACTGATCCAGTCCATCCGTTTTTAGATAATTTTCCGGAAACTATTAGTTGCGAAGATATTCAAAACGGAGGGAGTCCCAATTTTATAGGTTTAAAAGTCGGAGACGTTACGGGTAATGCTGATCCATCAATGCTAGTAGGGGAGAGTGATCATAGGAATGACGATATTTTGAATTTTACAATAGAAGATATTTTTCTTAAAAAAGGGAAATCCTATCGAATTCCATTATATGCCGATAAATTTGAAGAGATTACCGGAATCCAGTTTGGGTTAAAAATAAATGACGGGATAATATTAGAAAGTCTGGAAACCGGAGGTGTTCTGAATTTTGATGATAATAATTATTTTCTCAATGAACATGGAGAATTGCGGCTTAGCTGGAGTAATCCCTATTCGGCAACAGTTAACAAGGAAAATAGTATTATTTATTTAATGATCAAATCATCAACTGATATTCAATTGAGTGATGCCGTGGAATTTAAACAAAGTATACTACGGCCAGAAGCATATAACAAAGCAGCGCAAATATTTGAACCCCGACTAGTATTTGTAAAAGAACAACGGACGCTTTCAACTGTAGTTTCTACATCACCAAATCCATTTTCCAACGAGACGAGAATTAATCTTGACCTTGTCTCAGCAGGAGAGGTAAACTTGATGGTGTATGATTTGAGTGGCCGGCTAGTATATTCGTTCACGAAAAATTTGCCAAAAGGATTAAATAATCTGATCCTAAAAGCGGATGATCTGGGAGCCAGCGGTATTTATTTTTATGAGATTATAACTAAAGCTGAAAAGTATAGTGGAAAAATTGTAGCTGAATAATTAAATTAAGTTGCGGATATCTTTTTTTAAAGTCCACAGTCATTAGTTGCCAGTCAGCAGTCTGATCCAGCTAAAATTTAAGTACTAATCATTATTTTTAGCAGGATCACGCTTGTACTGAGCCAAGCCGAAGTACTGCACACTGCCAACTGAAAGACTGCCAACCACAATAGACCGATACTAATAGAAAATTATCCTACCTTCCAGACCGATCAATATTAGTATTATTCGCCTGTTGTTTGCCACTCAGTACAATATCATTAACATTTACATGCGCTGGAGCATTTACAATATAGAAAATAGCATCAGCGACATCACTGGATTTTAAGGGTTGAAAATCAGTATAGATTTTTGCTTTTTCAGCATCTTCATATCTTACCAATGCAAATTCTGTTTCTTCGACATGAGACGGGCTGACCTGACCGACCCGGATATTATGTTTGTACAAATCCAACCGCATAGCTAGCGTCAATGCATCCACTGCATGTTTGGTAGCACAATACACATTTCCATTTGGATAAACTTCCTTGCCAGCAGAAGAGCAAATATTAATGATATGCCCTGACTTTCTGGCAACCATATGCGGAGCCACCGCTCTGGTCAAATAGAGCAGTCCTTTGATGTTGGTGTCAATCATCGTATCCCAATGATCAACATCACCTTCGTGGATCGGCGCATAACCTTTAGCCAGTCCTGCATTATTGATTAATACATCAACGTTCCTCCATTCTTCCTCTAGATTGTTGACCATTGATTTGACTTCTTCCAGGTTCCGAACATCAAATTCTAAGGTTTTGACTTTAGTATCATAAGTGGTTTCAAAATCTGCTTTTAATGCTTCCAAACGATCTGCCCGCCGGCCAGTAAGGAGGAGTCTAAAGCCATGTTCTGCAAATTTTGCAGCGGTAGCACGACCTATTCCCGATGTGGCACCGGTTATTAAAATAACTTTATCATTATCAATGAATGGCGTAGGTGTTTTGTCAATGGCAGGTGCTAAAACAGGAATTTTTTTTGCTAGCTTTTCGTAATGGAAAGCAACATCATTTTTTTGCGTTTTAAGTTCGGAATTGATTTGCCATGCTTTTTCATAATATTTCGCTGCATTTTCCTGGTCATCCATTTTATAATATAGCAATGCAACATCATAATTAGCAAAAGGATGCTTTGGATTGATTTCCAGTATTTTAAGGTAATTGATTAAAGCTTTCTTATCCTTCCCTAAATCTTCACTAAGTATGGAGGCTAAGCGATAATACGCATCTTCATGATTAGGGTTTTGCAGGATAGCCTTCTTGAAATATTTGACAGCCAGCTTTGGTTTTTCAGCATAAAAACCTGCTGTAATGAGCCCGAGTTTATAATAAATACCTTGCTCCTTAGGATTGAGATTTACCACTTTTTCATAATAGCTTTTAGCTAAAAGGAAGTCATTATTTTGCTCTGCAATCTCGGCAAGCGCTTTATAGGAAGAATGATGCTTTGGCTCTAATTTGATTATTTTTTCAAAATGCGCTGTTGCCTTCTCCTGGTCATTGACTTCTTCTCTCAGGTTGTGAGCATAATGATATCTGATGTCAACATTATTAGGATAGTCTTCCAATAAAGTTTCAAAAGCTTTCATCCCATCTCCATGAGCCCCACTCATCATGTAAGCGTTGGCGGCGTTCATCGCAGCACTCAGGGACATTTCATTCCTGGTTTTATTTAAATGTAACTCTTTTTCATCCGCTAATTCTCCCTTGCCTTCCTTATCTTCATTGAAAATATCTTCTAAAGAGTAATTATCAGCCTGCTTTTCTCCTGCGGTATGCTCTTCCGGATCCTCCGTGATTTCGTCCTCATATTCGTCTTCATATTCATCATCAAACTCACCTGTAATATCTTCGATTTCAATACCATCCATAATATCAAAATCATCCTCTATTTCCTCCATTTTATCCTCCATTTCATTCATGTCTTCCTCCTCTAAATTCGTAATCTCTTCATCTATAATTTCTTCTATTTCTTTCCTTTCGTCAAAATCCTGACTTTCATGATCAAAGACATTTTCTAATACTTGTTGGGAGGTAGCTTCATTTGGAATAGGCTTTACCTCGGGAGGGTCGGCTGGCGCGGATAAATTATTTCCCTGGGTTTGATTAATAATATTCTTTCGCTCTTTACCTGATTCGACGGATTGTAGTACTTCTGCTATAATTAGTTCTTCCTCCTCCAGTTCACTTATTGTTGTTGATTTATCCTGCTGGAGTTGGTTGGCAAGTTTTTCATGTAAGGTCAATGGCTTATTTGTGATTGCGGCATTAATTTCGGCTGCTTTTTTAATTGGCGCCGTAAAAGTATTTGATACTACATTGGCATTAACCGTATTTTGCTTTTCGTTTGGAAGCTTAGGGATACTGATATTATCTAACACGGGGACAGTTTCTACCGCTATAGGTTCTGATTTTGGAATAAGAATTTCAGGAGCAATATCTTCTTTTTTAGATACGGGTACTACTACTGGCTTTATAGGTTCTGAAGGCAGGTTGATTACCGGAGGCGCAGTAGTGATGGTTTTGGTAGCATTAGGGGTATCATTACCAGCAACTTTAATATAGGCTTTATGCTGTCCGACACTGCCGAATTTTTTAAAGAATATTTCAAAATTATTATAAACCAATTGATCGTAAGTCCAAAAATCCTTACCTCTGACCTCTCTAAGGAAGTCCCCGACCTCACTTGAAACATTTTTCACATTGAGTAGCTTCTCGTCAAAAGCCTCTTCTTGAGATGGATCAATTGTTCGCTTTTGTTTCCTCATTTCCAGGTATCTTTCCTGCCAGTAATTCATGTATTTGATTACATTACTTACCCGGTCAAAGGAAGTTTCCACATCCCCGGTAGGATATTGCCCATCAATAATAACGATCTTCATATTTTCAGCTACTGCAGATTTTTGAACAAAATTCAACATGTTCTTCATGCAGATTTCATTTTTCAGAAAATTATCACTGAGTAGAAGGATTCCGGGTAGCTTGGTCTCGGCGATAAGAAAAGTTAGGCCTTTATCATCTTTATCCAGCTCAGCGGATAAGGGGCTTAGGCTTATTTTGACTTTCTTAAGTTTTTGTTCAATATCTGAGGCGATAGATTTATTGGCTTCACAATAAGCGATGTACAATTGGGACATAAGAATAAATTTGTATTAGTTTAGTTGATGCTCTTCCTTTAATAATTGATCAACAAATGATTCAAAATCAGTTATAAACGTAGCATAAGAGCTGGTTGCCGGGCCAGAAAATCCGGTATGTATTTTCCGGACTTTATTATTTCTATCAATGAATATCATAGTAGGGTAGGAAAGAATATGATTCAACATAGGTAATGTTGCTGCTGCTTCTTTCTTATCAAAGTACCCACCCCATAAGAGCTCATAATCCATTCCAAAGTTTTCTTTATAATTTTTTAAAGCCTGCATCGCCTTTTCTTTTTCACGATACCTTTCAAAACCAATAGCGATTACTTCAAGATCCTTTTGCTTGTTTTGTTTTAAATAATCAACCAGGAAGGTGGTTTCATCTCTGCAATTAGGACACCAGGTACCCATAATCTGGACAATTTTAACCTTGTTTTGATATCGCTCATCATTAAGGCTAACCATATCTCCGCTTATATTTTCCAGATTGATCTCAATCCGGTCATATCCTTCTTTTAAAAAAGTTAAGGTATCGGGATTTCCCAAAGTATAGTCATTATTACGTAAAGCTGTCCAGGTTGTTTTATAATGAGAGCCGGATTGAAAAGAACCGACCAGTGTCTCGTCCTCCATGACTTTGGCTTCAAATAAAAAGGCATGCGATCCGTCAAAACAGGAAAGATAAGCTTTATTGGCTTGTACGCTGCCTTCCAGGTACCGGTAGTCTCCTGTCTCGGTCACGAAAGTCCCGGTGAGATAATTCCCCTCCTGCTTAAATTCGCCAATAGCTTTATAGGGTTCCTCATCATCAAAGGTAGTTTCCCATTTTCCGGTGAGATCTATAGAAGGTGGTTTTTTTAAATTGGTGAAACGGTGGCCTTTTCCATGTTTGGCTCGAAAAGGAATTTTGTAATTTTCTCCTTTGTAGGGAACATACCATAAGCCTTCAATCTTATCCTCTTCAAAAGCTGCCTTGATAAAAGTACCATAGACCGGAAAATTGATCAGTATAGAATCATTATTAGTAGGTCGGTCGTGCCAGGTTTTGATATCATCGACCCTGATTCGTTCCGGACCATTAGAGATTTCAATATAAAATTTCGATTCGGTTTCATAAACAATATCGAAATTAAAAGGAAGCTCTCCTTCGGTCACTTCTTCGATACTCTGCACAATCTTGTCCTTAGATCGCTTCCCGGTTTGGACAGGGAGATCTCCCGGATGAAGTGCAAGCACTGCCCTCCAAGTTCCAGGAGGTACAGAATTGTATTGACCCGGCATAGTAAAGCAACCAGAGATTAATAGACCGGAGATTAAAAAAAGGAAAACGAGTTTGTGGTGATTCATGAAGTAAAGGTTTGTATTCTCTGCCAAAATTACAATTAATACAAGTAAACTCTGCAGAGAAACAAAAGGTTTTTAAATCATGGACTATTTAGTCTTTTCACCAACGAAGTGATCTTCCTTGTATTTAAATAGAATATTGAAAGAGGTAAGGCTTCCATAGATTCTGGTAATATATTGTTGAAGGTTTACTTTCTCCTCATCGCTAAGATTACTTGAATTTATTCGTTGTTCCATTACCCTGACCCGATCCCTTACCATAACGATTTTATGAAAAAAGCTATCGATAGGAATTTCTTTAGGTTTAAGGGAATCATCCTTAGGTTGGAGGATCATCTTACCTTTGTCCCATTTATCGCCCAGATCCACGATCTCATTGACGTCAGACCAGTTTCGTAATATTTTTATCAGGGACGCTTCCGCTTCAGAAAAAGAAACCACTTCCTGCGTTTCTATGGCATCAATGATTTCCAGATTTTCGTAATTTCTACCGACATCTTTGATACCAAAGGTCATAAAGCAAATCTCATAAGCTACAGCGTGTAATCTGATGATAACACCATCGCCATAGGCAGGGTGCTTGACCCGAGAACCGATTCCTAGTGACTGTGTCTTAACTTCCATTTTATATTGTTTGTATTGAAATAGGGTAAAATACGGAATACTGTAATCATTGATTTACGCACAAACGCGCAGCATTCAGTATAAGGAGAAATTACGAAGAAATATAAAATAAGGTTTCAGGAAATCACTTAGAAGTATAAGCTTTATGCTCTTTTAGGTAATCAACCTCATTTTCGCTAATCTGAAATTTGGTTCTAACCGAATTCCGTTTGTTCATCTCAGGAATATAAACTTCAAAATGTAAGTGAGGGCCACTGGACCAACCGGTATTACCACTATAAGCAATCACCTCACCCGCTAATACGCGATCTCCTTCTTTCGCTTTTACGCCATTTTTTTTCAAATGAACATAGGAGCCAAAAGAGCCATCATTATGATAGATAAGGACATAATTAGCAAGTGACTGGCACTTTGGGTTTTTACACCCTGTATCAGAGTCCTCCTTTAGAGCAATGACTACTCCGTCACGAGCTGCAAGTATTTCAGTTCCTTGTTTCATGTTAAAGTCAATAGCAAAAAGATTCTGGTGAGAAAACTTGCCATGATAGCCCTGGCCAACCATACATTTTTTCCCTTTTTCAAAGGGGAGGGTATAAACATAGTCTTCTTCATGAACAGTAGTTAAAGTGTTACCAATGGCATAAGTAAAATCAAAAAGGTAAGAAGTGTTCTTATTAGAGCTCTTTTGAGAAAGGGTTACGATCAAATGCTCTTCCCCATCATTCGGGATTACCATTTGGACAGGCAGCTTTAGGCTTGCTTTTAAATTTTCCAGCTTTTTAAAATCCATGGAAACCGTAATCGGGCAATAGCCCTTATTCGTGGCATACAGTTCAATATTGTCACCGGATTGTTCTTCGAAAATTTCAATCCAGTCAATGTCAATTTGTGCGGTCAGCGGGCTTAAATTGAGGGAGGTAATAATTGCCAATAGAAGATACTTAATTTTCATATTTTATAAGATAATTTTTTTATTAAATCGCTGGATGAAACGGGCTCTAAATGATTTTATTTGGTCATAATTTTTTTAGACCTCGCAGCTTTTCAAGCTAATGATTCGTTTCGAATCCGAATTTGCAGAAATCAGATTAACCAAAACTAGCATTAGCCTACCCGAGGCAAAACCTCGAAGAATTCGCTTGATTAAAAACTATTTTTATAGGACTAAAATTGTACCTGAAAGTAAAATTTACTTTTGATTAATTATTGCACAAGAAGTGAGACCGGTATTTGAAGTAAACAAACCGGGACAGCAGGATAGAGCGGCAACGAATACCGAAAACCTAAAGCTTGTGTTGAGCCAAGTCGAAGTACCGAATAAGGTCTATTGCAATATCAATTGTTTTGATGATAGATACACTCCGTCATTTAAAGTAATGATATAAGCTCCTTTTGGATAAGCACTCAAGGAAAGTATTTCGTTAAATGTCTGTCCTTTGGTGAGTTCATATAATTGTGTAAAAACTGGCCTCCCGTTGATATCCCTAATTTCAAGACTGACCTTGTGGGAGTGGGTATTTTCCAAACGGATATACACGATATCACTACTTGGATTAGGAAAGATATTCAAACTTGAATTAGCTACTGTTGGTTTATTGGTACTGACTTCATCCTGGATTTGAAAATCCCAAATACCCCGGCCATACGTTCCAAACCGAACAATTTGTAATTCTTCCAAATACTCCACAGACCAGTAAGTTTGGTTAGGAGCGCCCATTCCTGACATGTCAAACCACTGTTCTTCTGCCACTACATAAACATAGGGACCGGCTTCCGTTGCAGCGAAGAATAAACTTTCATCCTCGTTTGCCGCAATTTCAAAAACCAAAGTAGCCGGCATTCCGGTATTCATTGCAACAAAATTTTCTCCTCCGTCTATTGATTTATAGACCGCTGGATTGGAATAACCTGATCCTCCAAAGTAAACCGTGTTGGCGTCCAATTTGGAAGGATAAATAGCAGCACCATATAAGTAATGCCCACCCGGGACAAATTGAATAGATTGATCCCAGGAAGTCCCGCCATCATAAGAATAGAAAAAACGCCCATTAGTGGTAGACACATACCAGTAGTCAGGATTGACCGGAGAAGTTCTCATCATAGAGATAGTCCCTTCGACAGAATTATCATAAAAGTCATAATCTATCTGTTCAACATCCAGGTCATTTGTAGCAGGATTATAACTCAATTTAATCAGGTAAGAACCAGATTCACCATTTATACTACCCCCGGCAAGGTAAATTGCGTTTTCAGATGGATCAGGACTTGCCATCAAAGGCGGAATCCACACGGTCTCATTATCAGATTCAACTTCCCAGGAAGCAGTGACACCATCAGTTTGGGGAAAGTTGTAAAGCGTCACCCAACCTCCAGGATAAACCGTCCACATTCTGGTGCCGTTTTGACTAAAAACGATATGCCCGTAATCTCCTGATATGACTTGTTCAAAAATGGCTATTTCGGTATTGTCGAAAGAAACCGCTCGTTGGAATCCCTGATCCTGTGATCCGGCATACATATAGCTCGGATCAATCGGATCGGTAACTACATCGTAGTATTGGCTTACATTAAGACCGGTAAGCCCGAGGTTATTAATATTATTAAAATTGCTATCCGCGATATTTAAGCCGCCATGATTACTGATTAACAAGAATGATTCTCCCGCGAGGGTTTCAAATTCATTAAAATACATCATATCTGCATGGAGACTTCCTGCCTTATCATCATAATACTCCCACCAATTATTTACTTTAAACCAATTGGCTCCGGCATCAGCACTAGTATAACATTCTATATCGCCATACATCAGGAAGTCAGGATTACTGGGAGAGATGAAAATACCGACCGACCAGGGTTTGGAAGGCATCTGACCGTTGAGTGTCCAGTTAGCGCCAAAATCTTCGGTCTGATAGACTTCTTTATTATCAATAAAGGAAATGAAACGGGTAATAGTATCAATTTGTACTGCTGCAATATTTGCACGACCATCATCTCCAAGGCCAAAATCATTATTTTGGTTAAGTAGGTCGAGAGTACCATCAATCTGGTTAATTTTATAAAGTATAGTTGACCAGCCACCATTTTTTTCAAATAAAAATATGTCATCCGAATGATGAGGTTTGACCATCGAATATTTGTTTTGGTCGCTACTATTTAAATTTATGATTGGCGCATAAGTCTCTCCGTTGTCTATAGATCTATAAATTTTAAAATTTTCCCAATAGGACTTTTTGGAAAGCAGGTAAATATGATTGGACCCATTCTCCAAAACAATTGGGAATAATGAGCTTGCATTCGGATTATCAAAAGAAATTCCTGTAGCTGGAATCCAATTTACTCCGCCGTCATCCGAATAGTGGGGGAGATCAACAATATTAGCCAAAAGCCGCTGACCATTCCCGGTATCAATAATTTTTAGGAAGTTGTTTTCGAATCGCAAATCCTGGTTGATCACTTCCCAATCGTTTCCATCCCGGGAGCCCTTGAATAAAGTACCTCCGGCAGAAATCAAATAAATCTCTTCTGTCTCCGGGATATA
Organism: Saprospiraceae bacterium; assembly: GCA_047619515.1. GTDB lineage: Bacteria > Bacteroidota > Bacteroidia > Chitinophagales > Saprospiraceae > JAHDHW01. The sequence goes on from JBLHJZ010000076.1 coordinate 10,803, forward strand.
TTCGGTAACGAAAACAGATCCGGATTGATTCACACTTCCTCTTTCATTCCATTGGCCGGTCAGATTTCCATCAGCTAGGACTTCGTCGTCACCACGAGAACCGCCAATGCGTCTTGCTTCAGAGCGCTCAAGATGACGATTCATACTTGTTTGATATTCGATCATTTCCCAATCGGTACCAGGAGCAGCACTATGCATCAAGTCGAACCAGGCTTCTCGCTTATTCTGGTTATCTTCATCTTCGGATTCTTGCTTAACTATAGTATTTCCATTCGTAGGGTTTGGGAATATTTCAGTGGCAGGTTCCTGATCATTTGACATCCAGCAACTGCATGCAAATAAAATAAATAATACCGGAGTAATGTATTTTAACCTCATGAGTGAATTGTTTTAAGAAGTTGCCAAGTAGAGTAAGAGCATGCTTGGAGTTTAACATTCGGCCTACATTTTGGCTTGCGCTTTTTGATATACCATATCAAGGCTGCGCTAGATTTTTTCACTTATACTTCAGTTCTTTTTTCAGTCCATACAAAGGCATTGAAAAAAGAGCTTCGTCTAAGTATAAAACTGCCAGTTTTCGGCTCGAAGCCCAAACTCCAAACATGCTCTAAGATTTGTGATAGTTATCGTCCCAGTCTTTTATCTTGGGTTCCCCTAATTTACCAACACTTTTTGCAACTAACATAGAAACGGTAGCATCACCGGTCACATTGACAACTGTACGACACATATCAAGGGGTCTGTCGACTGCAAATATCAATGCCAGGCCAAATTCAGGTACGCCGATAGCTCCTAAAACTATAACCAGCATCACCAT
>JBLHJZ010000077.1:0-11610 GCA_047619515.1 Saprospiraceae bacterium
CGGTAGCATCACCGGTCACATTGACAACTGTACGACACATATCAAGGGGTCTGTCGACTGCAAATATCAATGCCAGGCCAAATTCAGGTACGCCGATAGCTCCTAAAACTATAACCAGCATCACCATTCCCGCACCCGGTACAGCTGCGGATCCTATAGAGGCTAAGGTGGCGGTCATGACAATTGTCAACTGATCTCCGATCGTTAAATCGATTCCGAAAGCCTGTGCAATAAATACTGCGGCAACGGCTTGATAAAGACTGGTACCGTCCATATTGATCGTTGCACCAATCGGAAGTACAAAACTGGCAACTTCTTTTTCAACACCTAAATGTTCTTCAACTCGTTCCATCGTCACCGGCAGTGTTGCAGCACTCGAACTGGTGGAAAAGGCAAGTAATTGAGCTGGAGCAATACCCTTAAAAAAGAAACTATAGCTTTTTTTCGTAAATGTTTTTACCAGCATAGGATGAACCAGAACAACCATAATTGCTAATCCACCTACTACGCATAATGCATATTGGAATAAGGCATAAAATAAGTCACCACTGGGAGATTCTACAATTAAGGAAGCTAATAAAGCGAAAACACCATAGGGAGCCGCTAACATGATAAGGTCAATGAGTTTTAGGACTACTTCATTCAAGCTATCAAAAAAATCTTTTACCGGTTTGGCCTTTTCTGGGGGAATAAGTATCAAACCAATTCCAAAGAAAACGATAAAGAAGATAACCTGTAACATCTTACCGTTGTCTGTAACTGCCTTGAAAATATTCGATGGCACTAAATCCTCTAGAGCTCGCAATGGCCCCTGTCCTTTTTGTGCTTCTGCTGCAGCCGCTACTTTGTTGGCATCGCCAGAGAAGCTCTCCACTAATTCCGTCCGTGTTTCCTCCGATATGCTGTTCCCGGGTTGGAATATATTTACGATGAGTAATCCAATTATAACGGCTACCAAAGTCGTAAAAATATAGAGACCAACAGTTCTGCCACCCATAGCGGAGAGCTTGGATATATCTTTAAGATCAGAAACTCCTTTAACCAAGGAAGCAATAATTAAAGGGATAGCAATTAACTTGAGCAGGTTAATGAAAATAGTTCCAAAGGGTTTGATCCAATCTTTTACCAGGGAACTTGCTGGTTTTAGAACGGCCTGGTCAGGTAAGGGTGATTTCAGGCTTAAAAATATATACTTTTCTATATCTGATGATTTGAGGAGGTCTATTTCACCACTCGTTCCGGGGGATACAACAATCATGTTATAATAATTGACCTTCACAGTATCAGAAGAACTATCTGACTGAAGTAATACTTGAAGTACCTCTTTTTTTCCGGTAGAAAGGTTTTTTACCTCAACATCCAATACAGTTGAAATAATTTCTTTTCCGTCCTCTTCAGGTGTAAAAATTAGCGTTCCATTTTCATTGGTATAGCCTAAATAATTGGCTCCTATTCCAAATAAAACGCCCAGCGCCATTCCTATTAATATCTTCCAATGTAGTTCAAGTTTCCTCATATTGATTTATTATTTTGAATGCAATATAGAAAAAAAAAGTCACAGAAGATTAAAGCGCAGGACTATAATCCGGGATGGTATTGGTCTATGAAAAAATAGGAAGATAAAATAAAAGAAAAATCAAAAATCGAAAAAAAAGAATCGGTTAAATTAGCTGATCCCAAAAAGGGTAGGGGATAGCGGCTGGTTTCCAGAACTCAACCGCTATCTCCTTACTTCTCATTCACTCCTCACTCGTCACAACAAACTCACTCCTCAGCCCTACTAAAGGTGTATCACCTCATCATAAGCCGCAGCTGCAGCTTCCATTACCGCTTCACTCATCGTCGGATGTGGATGGATTGATTTTATAATCTCGTGACCGGTGGTCTCTAATTTTCTGGCGACGACTACTTCGGCGATCAGCTCTGTTACATTATAGCCAACCATGTGCGCACCTAGCCATTCACCATATTTTGCATCGAAGATTACTTTAACAAAGCCGCTTTTTGCACCAGCAGCACTGGCTTTTCCAGAAGCAGAGAAGGGGAACTTACCAACCTTGATGTCATAACCGGCTGCTTTGGCTGCTTCTTCTGTATAACCGACAGAGGCTACTTCAGGAATACAATAAGTACAACCAGGGATATTATTATAGTCGATTACTTCAGGATGATGGCCTGCGATTTTTTCGACACAGGTGATACCTTCCGCACTGGCGACGTGTGCCAATGATTGTGTGGCGATCACATCACCTATCGCGTATATTCCAGGGACATTAGTTTGGTAATAATCATCTACACTGATCAGACCACGCTCTGTTTTGATACCTAAGGTTTCCAGGCCGATGTTTTCTGTATTTGGGGTGACGCCGGTTGCGGAAAGTACGACATCACAATTGATGATTACTTCTTTTCCCGTCTTCCGGTTTTTAGTCGTGACCACACATCCATCACCTTTGGTGTCCACGCTTTCCACGGAGGTATTGGCCATGACATCCATACCTGCCTTTTTGAAAATTTTGGTCAATTCTTTTGAAACGTCTTTGTCCTCTCTAGGCACAAGTCCTTGTTCCATGAATTCTACGACCGTTACTTTTGTGCCAATAGTATTATAGAAATAAGCGAATTCAACACCAATAGCTCCGGCACCTATCACGACTATAGACTTTGGTTGCTTGTCCAGGGTCATTGCTTTCCGGTAGCCGATAATTTTTTTACCATCGATCGGAATATTTGGCAATTCTTTAGATCTTGCTCCTGTGGCAATGATGATACTAGTAGCTTCGTATGCCGTCATTACTCCTTTTTCATCAGTCACTTCTACTTTTTTACCTCTGGCGAGTTTACCGGTTCCCATGATAACGGTAATCTTATTCTTCTTCATCAGGAAACTAATGCCTTTGCTCATCCCGTCGGCTACTCCACGGCTTCTGCTGACCATATGATCAAAATCTACCTCGGCACTGCTCACTTTGATACCATAATCATCCGCATGGCTGATATATTCGAAAACCTGTGCACTTTTCAATAAAGCTTTGGTCGGTATACAACCCCAGTTGAGGCAAATACCTCCCAGGCTTTCTCGTTCTACAATCGCTACGTTCATTCCTAATTGTGATGCTCTGATGGCAGCCACGTAGCCTCCCGGACCGCTTCCTACTACTATTAAATCGTATTTCATTATTTAGTTTTTAGATTGTTCTTGAAAATCGCTGCAAATATAGAGAATTGGGAATTAGGAATTGGGGTTGGGAATGGGAAATTTGTTTGAACCTTTGTATTTATGAATAACAAATTCAAATTCAAGTTCAAGTTCAAAACGATACGTAAAAACAATTGAGTAGATTTTGATATTTGCACTCGTTTTATAACCGCATCTTTATTCCCCCTCCTAAGATTTTACCACGGCAGCATTACTGAGCAAAAACCCCAGCCATAAATTATTACGGTGGGGTCTTAAATACTGATACTACTTCTACTTCATTCTTCTAGCCTGACCGACCCAGTCGTCGCTTTGGATGTGGCCGGGGGTTAATGCCATTATGCCGTTGATTTCGTCAATATCTTCGTTACTGAGACGAGCTAACTGCTCTAATCGGAAGATACCGATAGCATTGAGTTTCTGTTCTATATAAGGGCCAATGCCAACGACGGATTGCAAATTATCTTTCTGTGCGGGACTGGCTTCTCCAATCGTGTCAAAGTTTATTTTTTCGATAGCGTTACTGATACGCTTTAGCGTTTTATCAGAAACTTCCTCTTTTCCAGTTATCACTATGGCCTGAGATACCCATTTTTCACTTTCGATTTTCCCTAATGGAAGTTCCAAAAAGAAATTGAAGAGCTTTTGGTCGTACTCATTAAAGTTAGCGAGCTGATGGAAAGTATTGATTCCGATAGCGTGAAATTTTTGTTCGATCAGGGCGCCAAGACCTTTCAATTTTTTTAAATCATCAGTAGAACGGGCATCTGCTTTCCCGATACGGCCAAAATCTACCTGCTTACTCCTGCTTTTTATCCTCGCCAGTAGATCTTCCTTTTCATTGGTCGATCTGGGTTGATTTTCTTTTTCTTCTAACTCATCAAGCAGTGCTTTATTTTCTCTTTTAAGAATGACAAGCTCTTCACTCAATCTTGAAAGCGTATCCGCAGTATCTCCATTTTTTGGACTATTCGTTTTAGCTAATTGCTGTTCGATGTCTTTCTTCTCCTGGGTCAATGCAAGGAATTTCAATTTGAGTTCTTTATAATTGGTTTCCCATTCCAGCATATCCTCAGAGGCGAAATCAGGGGAAGATAATTTTTCTAAAATCAGCTCTTTTTCTTTTTTGACTTTTAGATAAGAAACTTCAATCTCCGCTAGTTGCTTTTGCATTTCATGAAGTTTTATCTTCCATTTATCTGCTTTTATCTTCAGTTTCTGATTCTTCTCTTTGGTTTCTTCCAAGGCGTCCATCAATTTCTGACTCTTATCGAGTTTGCTTTTGACCTCCTGCCTAAATTGCTCATACTCTTTGAAAATGAAATCTTTGTCGTTTTCCAATTGTTGAGTAACATCTTTCAGAGACTGAACCCGCTTTGCCTGTTTTTCGTTTTTTTGGCTAATCTTAAGTGTTTCAGCTTGTAGGTTATTGGAATGTTGAACAAGACTTTCCTGCTCTTCCTTAAGTTGACTTACCAGAAGTTTCTGACGCTGAAAATCCTTTAGAAAAATTTGGACTTTATCGTTCTTAAATACCCAGGCAATGGAGAATCCAAATCCGGCAGCAATAAGCATCATGATAAAAACAGCAATTGAAATAGACGTCATGTGTTTTTTGTATAAGTTAAAAAAAGGCTGTATAAACAATTGAGGAACAAAGACTTTGGTAAAAGTAAACAAAAAAGTAAAAATTACTAATTCAATTACTAAATCAATTACAAAACCCTGATTTCAACATAACTACTTTCTGATTGTCGGATGCTGTTCCGATCGATGGCTGCTTTTAGTTTTTCGAGGGGGATTTCATTTTTTGTCAATAAATTTTTTAAACTTAAAACCCTCTTTTGGGTCATCGTATTTTGATTAACTGAATGGCTATAACCTGTCAGTTGTAAATGTTTATCAGGATGGTCTGTCAGGTATTGGCGGATGGCTGCGACATAAGCTTCAAAATCATCCGTGCTTATTATCTCTTCACTTTGATCCTCAAAACTAATTGTTTTGATAGTGGAAAAAGCAGGGCCGTATTTCACCAGCGGAGATTCAATAAATGTAAAGTCAACACCTCCGTGGATCAGGCCGTTAGCATTTAGTTGATGCGTTTTTAATAATTTGCCTGACACCTCAATTCTGGCCAGGTCTATTCCTTTTCTATATATAAGTTGCTGGAAGCATTCTGCTCTTGCAAAGCCCAAATTTTTAATATCAATATTTTTAGTCTCCTCTTCAGTATATACCCCGGTAAGCTCTAAATTTCTTGTTGGATTAGTTTTCATATATTGGGCAATACGGGAAATCATATCCAGTTGATTGTCGTCGAGAATAACCTCCGCATCCGAAGTTTGGAAAGAAAAAGTGGTTGGACAATGGAACGAAGTAGCGCCATCCCGGAGCTGCCATGATGCATCTATAATACTTCTGGAAAATTGATTTCCAAACCACACTGATCCTCCGAAGAGCCATATGGTAAGGCATATACAAAGAGATGGAAGCAGCAGCTTGCTCATAGATAGTTTTCTCAGGTGTTAACGAAACTGTTTAAAGTTGATTTAATGAGTTGCCTGATTGTCAGAAATTTATGATCAATTTATTTTCGGAACTTTAAACGGGCAAATGTATATTTACTTATTTTCTAGGATATACTCAGTGGAAAAGTCTAAATTTAAAAACAAAATCTGGTTGCCCAAAATTTTTAACGACAAATTATCTATATTTTTATTTCCAATAAATAATTTAATATTACGGGTTTAAAAAGGTAGCTACGCCATTAAATTCTTCTCTCTAACACGATAATAATTATTGCAGATTCTTCTTCTTCAATTTTATCTACCATAATGAAAGTATCCGGTTCGGCTTCTGTAAACTGTCCGATAGTCATCTTGTCGATCAGCTGTTCGATTGCCCCAACCCACATTCCGATGACTGCATAGCGATCATCCAATTGTCCGACAAAGGTAAGACGTGCTATTGCCTGTTCAAACCAAAAAGAATCGGCTTTTTCTTTATAATTTCCGGTTAAGAAAAAACGATACTCTTGCCGCACTTCATTGCAGCCACTTTGGTACAATTCCAGTATGTTTCCATCTGTAAACGTTACCGTTTCAATACCTTTTTGACCGATGAGCTCAAAGGACTGTTTAGTGATCTGGGGTAGTTCTTCAGAGAAGATCGCCACCGGTTGACCGTATTTGCAATCTACAGTTGCGGGAGTCGTTAGGGTACTTTTTTCTTGCTGACCATTAGCCGAAGTTTGGTTTCCTTCACTATTACAAGCAAAATAGGAAACAAGAAATAAAGAATAAAGAAGGTACTTCATTGTTGCTTTTTTATAAGATTTTCAATTTTTTTTAGGCTATTTAAACTAAACGTCTAATTACGTGTTTATTCTTTGTTTTAAAAAATAATACACATAAAAATAGAAAATGGTTAATCACAAAACACCAAATGGGAAGATGTTTCAGGGTATGCTTGAAGAGATCGGAGATAATCATTCCTCTGAATCTACAGGAACACCAATCCGTGATGATGCTTTCGAAATATCTGAGGAAGAGAAAATGGACAAAATTGAAGTTCATTTCAAAGAAATCATGAACGTGATAGGCCTGGACTTAAAGGATGACAGTTTGAGTGGTACACCAAGACGGGTTGCAAAAATGTTTATAAAAGAAATTTTTGCAGGTCTAAATCCTGAAAATAAACCTGCAACCACGCTTTTTAAAAATAATTACCAATACCGCCAGATGTTGGTCGAACGGAATATAAAAGTACATTCTACCTGTGAGCACCATTTTTTGCCTATCTATGGGAAAGCTCACGTGGCATATATTCCAAATGGGAAAGTGGTAGGCTTATCAAAACTAAACCGTATCGTAGAATATTATTCGAAACGACCTCAGGTACAGGAACGCTTGACCATACAGATCGCCAACGAACTTAGAAATATGCTGGGTACCGATGATGTGGCAGTATATATTGATGCAAAACACATGTGTGTACAATCACGAGGAATCCAACACGAAGAGAGTAGTACAGTGACTTCAGAATACAGCGGAAAATTTTTGAATGAAAATGTAAAAAATGAGTTCCTACAGGCTATAAAAGGCTGATATTCAGAGGGGAGTGAGAGGTGAGGGCTCAGCGATTTTGCCCCTCTCATTCCTCAACCTTCACCTCTGATACTTCCGGTCCCAGCACATCAATTTCTTCGACCTTATGTTCTTTTACAATCTTGTTAATCTCAGCCAGGATCGGATCACTTCCAATACCTAAATCCTGAATTACATAATTGATTTTGTCCTGCTTTAATTCTCCGACAAAGGCAGCGCCGAAGCTATCGGCAACGCAGTGAATGATCTGAAGGGTGACTTCCTCCTCTTCAATAGTAATAACCTGTCCGGGTTTTCGCCAGGGGTGATTTGCTGCAAAACTTTTATGATCCGCCGGGTACCATTTTTGGATGGCAATGACGATGTCATATCTTTGCATTTCCTCATTTACTTCCACGATCAACGAGCTAGTGTCTGGTAAAGGGACTGCTCCGGTGTCCAGAAAATCGTTTTGTAGATTTTTTAATATTAGCGCTTTCATGTTGTTTTTAAAATTAATACCCATAAAGCATTTTCCCCGCCGACTCATATTTATCACCCGCTTTCCATCTTGGGGTCTCCGCCTTGTCACCTATCAATCGCGAAAGATAGGCATATACTTTACAATAGATAAGCAGGTAATCATAATCTATGGTATCCGGATTATCGCTAACCTGGTGGTAGTGTTTTGTAATTTCTTCTGAAAAACCGGTAGTCCCCGGACTGATAGTGGGCGCTGGAATTCCTTTGACTGCAAAGTTTACGTTATCAGAACGGTCAAAAAGATTTTGATCAGGAGCAGGATCGGCGATGACGGTTAAGCCAAATTCAGCAGCGGCCTTTTCAAACTCAGCTACCAGGCCGACCCGGTCATAGCCAATCACGGAATAGGCAGTCTTATCATCATAACCGGCACCGTCAGTATTGAGATTCAAAACAGTTTGATTCAATGGAATTAAAGGATGATCTGCATAATAAGCACTACCTAATAATCCCATTTCTTCTCCGGTAAAGGCTACAAAAATAACGGAACGTTTTGTGGGATTAGTGGCAATGGACTTAGCTGCGGATAATAAAGCGATGACGCCCATAGCATTATCTCTTGCCCCATTAAATATAGAATCTTCTGCTGTAAAAGCTCCTCCACCTTGTTTACCAGTGCCGACATGATCATAATGAGCGCTACAAAGGATGTATTCATTTTTCAGCACAGGGTCTGTGCCTTCGATCATACCGATAATATTCTGGGAAGGTTTGGGTTCCACAATAAAAGCATCGGTTTTTATTTTGAAAGTAGTTTTTTTACCCTTCTTGAGTTCTAATCCGGCATTTTCCGTTTTTTCTTTTAGCCAGATATAAGAAATTGAAGGCTTGTGATCTTCAGATTCTGCTGCAATATCTAATCTTGCACTACCAAAATATTTTTTAAAAAACTGCCAGGGAAAGCCAAGTTTGTATAATTCTATCAATGCTACGGCTCCTCGATCAGCGGCCAGAGCTCTTTTAGTTTTCATAGATCCAAAAACAACAGCAGGCTCCTGGCTATCCGCTAATCCGGAAATGGTGACCACGATCTTTCCGGATACATCCAAATCCTTATAGTCATCAATCCCTTTTGCTGAATCTACCCACCCGAAATTTGCAAAGACCACCTCTGCTTCCAGATTAAGCGAATCACCTGCGAGGACAACCATGTCTTTACCATGTTCGTAAACCTCATTATCCCAGCGGAGGAAGCTTTCTTTTGGCGGTTCTCTATTTTCAAAAGGTATTTTTTGATAAAAACCATCAGCGCCATCTACTTGCTGTAAGCCATAAGATCTGAATTGTTCCGAAATGTAACGGGCAGCGATATTATTTCCCCGATCAGTCGTTCTTCTTCCTTCCAATTCATCAGACGCCAAAAAGCGCATATGGGCTTCTACTTCAACTTTTTTTAGTGCAAATTCCGGTAAGTCAGTAGCGGCCATCTGAGCAAAGGAGGCATTCAGGTTCAATCCTATGAAGAATACTAAAAACAAGGTAAATTTTTTCATAATCATATTTTGTAATTCCTTTTTTGGATTGAAATATTTCAATAAACTCATATTTTATAATAGTAAAAAAAATTAAAAACAGGCATCAATTATGCTTTTAAGTTTAACCCCTGAGATTCTGTAATTACCACAGCTGTACCCGCGCCAAATTCTCCGAAAAATCCCTGGCATCCCGGTATAGGGGTTCTACAATTATCTGCGCACGATCATTGATATAGCCGATTCCTTCCCGGAATGCCACCCGGGCCAGGCCTTCTTTAAAATCCCAGGCCAAGCCGTACTGTGCTGGCGTTAGTTCTTTTCCATTCGTATCAAGAAAACCCCAGAATTCATTTTTTTGATAAGCCGCTTTTTGATCCACGAAATTATACAAAATTTCATAATCTATAGGGATAATGATTTCGTTATTCGAATCAATACAACCAAAGAGATTGTCCTTGAAAACTCTCCACAAATTATCACCAGCATATTCGAGCTCGGTATAGGTCGGGGCAATTTTAAAATTTCCTTCGCTATCTATCAAGCCCCATTTATCCCCTACCAAAACAGGGGCAAAACCATGGTGAAAATCTTTTGCGGATTTAAATTTTAAGGGAATAACTAACTGGCCTTTTTGATTAATAAATCCATATTTTCCACTTTGTTTGACCAGGAAAAATCCATCTGAAAAATTACTGATCCGGTCATATTCCGTGGGGATGATTAGTTTTCCATTTTTATCAATGACGCCGTATTTTTTATTATTCATTATTTTGGCAAAACTATGTTGAACTCCCCAGGCTTTTTCAAATTTATCGGGAATGACCATTTTGCCTTTTGTATTGATAAACCCACATCCCTTTGCGGTCTTTACTTTTGCTAATCCTTCCCGGAAGTCGTTTGCGTCTTTGAATTGTAGTGGAATGACGATAGTTCCTTTGTCATCAATAAAGCCCATTTGCAGGTCAAAATTTTGAACCCTCGCCAATCCTTCCGAATAGGACCAAATGGATTTGAACGTCGGGGCTAAAATATATTCGCCATTCCGGTCGACAACGCCCCATTTACCAGCTATCCTGACGACTGCTTTTTCTTCTGAAAAATTTCTGGCATCATCAAACTTCGGACGGATAACCAACCTGCCGCCTTTATTTATATAGCCCCATTTATTTTCTGAAATATCGTATTCTTCTTCAAGTGGCGGTAGTTCCTCCAGCGTCTCATCAATAGCAGAACTGTTTGATGCTTCTCCATCATTATTAGTGGGCGCTGACTGACAACCCCATAAAAATAAACAAATCAGTAAAAATAAAAATCTCCAATCCATAACATTATCGAATCACTATTAGGTGATTTAAAAAACGAAGATAAACCGATTTTCAAGTTTCACCAATCTATTGATCTAAATTGGGTAATTTTTAACGAATATTAGTAATTAGGGATGGTACATAAAAAAATTGATGTTATTGGGAAGCTTATTTTGTTCCCAATCAAGGCGGCAAAAGCGGAGTTATGCCTTAGTATAATGAGTATTTTGCCAACGCTGAGTGGGGGCAAAAAGGCGGTCAAGAGTGATAATTTATTTTTGAACTATCCCTTAGCTGATAAAAAGGATTTGAACAGTAACGTATTTGATGAAAATTATCCAATTACCTCAAACCCTACACATTCCTCCAGGAATCTGTGTAAAGTTACCAATTGGATATGTCCCATTTTTTGACCGGTATAAGCTACTGCATATAGCGAAAGAAAGATAATAACAAGTACAGGAATCAGCCAAAGAATGGCCCCTGAATCTCCAAGGGAACGGTAAGACATTCCGAAAATCAGAATAAATATTATGGCAATTCCAATAATAGCATAGAAAAAAACAAACATAGTCCATACAGCAGGTCGGGGCGCATAAAACCCACGCATCAGGGTACCTGTTTCAGTTTTTTCAAAGGAGAGAGACAGCTGAGGAGACCAATAATGCTGATCTTCCTGAGGGATAAACAGCGTTCCAAACATGGAGTTGACCCTGCCATTACAAGCTGCATTTTCTTTTTCCAGCCCATTTTGTATTTTTTCAACTAATTCTTCCAGAGGACAGGAGGTGTCTATTTGGAATCGCGGACGAACGCGAAAATGAGGTAGATGATCTTCCGTGTTCTGGTTCATAAGGGGGTATTTGTAAATTTGACAATGATAATAATTATCACGGTGGGGTTTAGTGATAAAAATCAATGAAGAAAATGACATAAATCATTGGGTTTTTATGATAAAGCTTTAAATTTTCAGTCATTAATACATCTCTATTTATCAAAATTGG
>JBLHJZ010000078.1:0-11573 GCA_047619515.1 Saprospiraceae bacterium
CCGTTTACGAGGCAGCAGATAGGGTCAAGGCAGAGTGCCTTTAGGCCTGCCTTGATGGATCGAAAGGTACTCAATATGGTAAATACCAATAGTGCAATGGCTCAAAAAAAGCCTCCTACTTTTTCATTGCAACTTAAGTTAATCAATACAAATAAATAAAATAATGACAACAACGCCAGAACAAAACCTCGAAAAATTAGGAATCATTTTACCAAAGGCATCCGACCCTGTTGCTACTTATGTAAACTGCGTAAGAACTGGTAATCTATTATTCCTGTCAGGTAAAGGGCCTTTAAAGCCAGACGATACTCATATTATAGGCAAACTTGGAAAAGAGCTCACTATTGAGCAAGGGTATGAAGCTGCCCGATTGGCTGGAATTTGCCATATTGCGGTTTTGAAAGCTGAGCTAGGTGACCTGTCAAAAGTCAAAAGAATAGTCAAAGTTCTTGGACTGGTAAACAGTGTAGATGATTTTTATGAGCAACCTAAAGTTATCAATGGTTACAGCGATTTAATGGGAGCAGTTTTTGGAGAAAAAGGTAGACATGCCCGCAGTGCTATTGGAACGAATGTTTTGCCGGATAATATTGCGGTGGAAGTGGAAGTGATTGTCGAAATAGAGGATTAGTTGTATATTCCAAAGCATGTAGATTTGATTGTAGATTTTATCATCCGAAATAAAGGCATTTTGAAAAATGGGATCCTATTCGAGAAAACAATTGTTTTACCAGAGATACACAATTTGAAAGGATAAAAGAACTACAAAAAAGGAATAATACAATTAAGTTTTACCTATTCAAAAATGAAAACAAGGATAGACTACTGAAAATAAATGGAAAATGGGAAGATCATTTCCGGTATGCGTTGATAGTAATCTAGTGACTTTACGTCTTCGTACAACCAGGAGAATGCAGGGTGGCGTAATGGGTGCATTTCATTTTTTCGCAGCAAGTGCTTCCAGAAAACTCAAAGTTCTGGAAGCACTAACATGAAAAACGAATATTTGAAACCTGTCCTATCATTGGTTTTTACAAAAACCTATCATCACCAAAAGCAGACTGAAGTCTGCGGTACTTAGTATCTAAACCATAAATAATCAAAGGCGCTCATTTTTTCCTGAAATCTATTTTCAATAAGCAGATATTCCTTTTTACTAAAAAGCTCCAGCAAAGAAGAAGAATCAACATCTGCTAAATCCAAAACCACCTCTTGTTCCGCATCCGATAGATTGATCACCACTAAAAGCTTTTCATCCGTATAGCTACGAGTAAATGCTAAGATGGACTGATTTTCCAGATCGAAAAACTGAATGTCTCCACGTCCGAGTACTATTAATTCTTTTCTCAAACTAATAATCCTTTTCATCCAGTGAAAAAGAGAATGTTCGTCTGCAGTTTGATCAGCTACATTTATTTTTGAAAAATGATATTCCGGGTCGGGAATCATTGGAAGATAGAGCTGATCAGGATTAGCATCGGAGAAGCCTCCATTTTTTTGATCGTTCCACTGCATTGGGGTTCGGACACCGTTTCTATCGTCCTGCGTGACATCATCGCCCATACCGATTTCATCACCATAATAAAGCACAGGTGTCCCCGGCAGTGAGAAAAGCAGCACATTCATCAATTCGATCTTTCTTCGGTCATTATCCATTAGGCGGGCAAGTCGAAGACGGATGCCGAGATTGATTCTGGCGCGGTGATCTGCCGCATATTGATCCCACATAAAATGACGATCTTCTAGCGTCACCATTTCTAAGGTCAGTTCATCATGATTTCGTAGAAAAGTGGCCCATTGACAACTTTCCGGAATAGCAGGCGTTCGCTTGAGAATCTCAATAATAGGGCTGCGATCCATTCTTTTCATTGCCATATACAAACGAGGCATTACCGGAAAATGGAAATTCATATGACATTCATCGCCTTCACCAAAATAGGCAACGGTATCTTCCGGCCACATATTCGCTTCTGCCAGGAGCATGATATCTTTATGCTTGCTGTCAATATAAGCCCGGAGTTTTTTTAGGAAATCATGGGTCTCCGGTAAATTTTCTCCGGAGGTATGGTCTCGTTCAAACAAATAAGGAATCGCATCCAATCTAAATCCATCTACACCAAAGGCTGCCCAAAAGTCAAGCACCTTAAAGATTTCTTCCTGAACTTCAGGATTATCAAAATTCAAATCCGGTTGATGATGAAAAAAGCGGTGCCAATAATATTGACCAGCTTCTTCATTCCAGGTCCAGTTGGATTTCTCAGAATCCGTAAAGATAATTCTGACTTCATTATATTTATCCGGGTCATCACTCCAAACGAAGTAATTTCTATGGTTTGAATCTTTTGGTGCTTTGATTGCCCGCTGAAACAAAGGATGCTGATCAGAACAATGATTGATCACTAATTCTATAATTACCTTTATGTCTCTTTGTTTTGCCGCTGCGACAAAATCCCTGAAATCTTCCACATCACCATAAATCGGATTCACTGTATAATAGTCCTGGATGTCATAGCCGTCATCTCTGAGCGGAGAAGGGAAGAAGGGGAGTATCCAAATAGCAGTAATGCCAAGCTGTTGGATATAGTCCAGTTTTTCGATAAGGCCTCTAAAATCACCAATTCCGTCGCTATTACTATCTTTAAAAGATTTTACCGGACATTCATAAATTATGGCATCTTTGAACCAAAGCGGGTCTTTCATTTTCGTTTTTTTCGCAAGATAAACTAAATTATTACTTTGCAACAAAAACTTTGGGTAGGCAATGTATATACCGACACGAAAAGTGATTTTCTTCACCAAATGTCACCTTTTGTCATTGGCATAAAAAAAGTTCTGCCTTAAAAAAAGACAGAACTTTTATACTTCAAACCGCCTAGTCTTGCATATTTTAGACACAGCAGATCTAAATAAAATTAGTTTTGAATATCAAGCGATTTAGAAATATTAAAAGTCCTAATTCCTTTTCTCGACTCGCAAGCTCGCTCGAAAGGACACATTTCTAATTCACTCCTTCTCTCCCTGAAGAAAATCCTGGTATTCTTTTAATTCTTCCCATTTACTTTCCGCCGCCATTTTCGCCTGTTTAGGCCAGGTAGTGGGATCAGCCAGGAGCCACTATTGATGGTAGCACTTTCTTTTCCACCACCAAGGAATCGCTGATATTTGATCAATTCCTGCCATTTTGTTTTATCGGCCAGTTTTGCCTGAGCGGGCCAGGTTGAAGGATCCTGAATTTTATAATTAGAGCCTGCTTCATCAAGGATAGCTGTTATTTTTGATGAATTAGTTGCTCCCAAGCTAGCCCAGGTTTTCAATACTTTTTCCTTTTAGAATCCCTTCTATTTTGGGGCCAATACCTTCTACTACCTGTAAGTTGTTAGATTTTAGAAAGGCAGCATACCCGGTATCATTGTCCATTACTGGTGGTGGCAACAAAATTTTGAGCTTGCGATTCTGAACTAACTATTGGCGCTGCGGCTACAAAATTAGCGGAGGAGGACTAAGCACCGTCACCGTCTCCAGCTTGCTCTAATTGTTCCTTGCAGGCCCGGAGTTTCATTTCCACATCTCCACGTGCTCGTTTACAAGCGGTTAGTTCTTCGTTTGTTTTATCTCTATCGTATTTGGCGGAACTAAGATTTGCTTCGAGATCATTGGCTTTGGCTTGCCAGCTAGCTAGGTCTTGCTCGAGAACAGGAATTCTGTTCCTATGTTTTGCGCCAAGAAACCAACGCAATAAATATCCTAAAATAAATGCACCTAATAACCAAAGAAGTAATTCTATAGTATATTCACTACACGTGGCTAATATATCTGAATGAAGTAACATGATATTTTGGTTTTAAAGTTTTTTAATTCCTGGGCGATGTTTTGCCGCAAGAGTGGATTCGTTTATTTGATAATGTTCAATTCAACCCGTCGGTTCTGGTGTCGACCCGCTTCTGAGTCATTAGTTGCCACCGGCTGGGTTTCACCCTTAGAAGAGACAGTGATCAGATTACTCGCGACGCCATTTCTTAAAAGAATAGCTCTAATGGCATTAGCTCGCTGCGTCCCGAGACCTAGATTAAATGCCGTTTCACCTACATTATCCGTATGTCCGATGAGATTGATTTTTTCGCCAGATTTTTTTACTCGTTCAGCGACCTGTTTGAGATAAGCATCAATATCAGGATCAGAAACTTTTTGCGCAGAATTAGATAAGAAATACATCTTGGCGCCGTCAGCAGTTTGTACCACTTCGGTTTTTTCTACGTCCACTTTTTTCCAGTTAAAATCAATACCAGCAAATGAACCAGCAGGAAGCTCACCCGAAGCGAGTTTTCCATCTATCCGGATTCTTTCATCCTGAATTTTACCGGTCAATAAATTCCGGACAAAATCAGCTCTTGCTAAACCCATATTTCCGAAACTTTCAGGTTTAGTTTCACCATTATAATGATAACCTACGATTTCCAAAAG
Source organism: Saprospiraceae bacterium (assembly GCA_047619515.1). GTDB lineage: Bacteria > Bacteroidota > Bacteroidia > Chitinophagales > Saprospiraceae > JAHDHW01. Next base: position 4,462 of record JBLHJZ010000078.1, read on the forward strand.
GTTATCGTCTGTATTACCGGCAAGAATAGAATCTATTAAAGCCGAGAAGTTTCCTGTGGTTGTTGCTGAGTCTTTATTGGCGGTGAAAGAAAGTGACCCTGTCGAATTATCGACCGATGCCACCTGCCCCGAAGTGTCCGGAGCACATCCCCAACAGGCCTGCTTGTGTATGCAAGAATACCTGTAATGACAGAACAAAAACCAAACAGCTGTAAGAAGAAGGATTAGAATGGTCCTCATACTCATAGTAGTTGTGTTTAATTTTGATTGAATAATGTTTTTCGCTTTTAGCAGTAATATTGTTAGTCTGCTAATTTAAAATTAAAAATTAAATTTAGTGAAATTGGTGAGAAATACCATATTTTTTAAATAAATTATCTCAGGTTGATGAAATATTATTTCGCAAGAGAGGTGATTTGCAAAAGATAGAATGGCATAATTAGATATATTAAAATTTAAAATTTTTAAAAAAGACGATCTACATTTTTTGAAATATTTCGAAAATTCATTAATATAATTAAGGTACTGAGTAGTATTCCTACCAAATAAACGGTCCAGTGTACACCTGATTTTATGTCTAGCCCCTGCCCATCAAACCAACTGGAGAACCATATTCTACTAAAAATCATCGTCACCAATACCGCCAGGAGGATTGCTAGAAATAGCAAGAACAGGCGTTTGGTCAATACGTTGCTGACTTGTTTGGTTTTATAGCCCATCTGTAGCAACAATCTAATATCTTCTTTTGACTGCGAAATGATAAGTTGGAAATTGAGTACAAATACTAATACGGAAAGCAGCACGATAATAAAACCAATCACTGCAATAGCTGAGATAACTCCTTTTAGTAATGCGGTAAGTTTGCCTCCAATTAATTTGCCGCTACTGACTTCATAACTTTTAGCTTTCATCAAATCTGATAATTCAGTAGAGTAGGGGTTGTCTGTTTTTAAAATGATCCTCGACGGATTGCTTTTGGCTTTGCTTCCAAATTTCTTATTTGACCATTGCAAAAAATTATCAGGTACAATGATAGAATTGATCCGATCGCTAAAACCTATAATCCGACCCTGGTATGTTCTTTTCATGCCGTTTCCACGGATAATTACGTCGACCGAAATCCTTCCGATAGTATTTGGCGTAAATTGAGGCAGACCCTGGCTGGGTGCGAAGCCAAAATTATATAAAGCCAGATAATCCCTGGACATAATGATTGGAATCTCTTCCTGACCTTCTGACCAACTAAATCTTCCGGTGTTAATATCTATAAATTCATCCTGTACGGATTCAAAAAAAAGTTCGGTATAAAAGCCAAAAGAAGGACTAGATATCCCGACTTTATATTGATTGGAATTGAATTCGCCAACTGCTAATATAAAGTTTTGATCCTGTAAGGTGTCAATTTCCTCTTTGGTGAAGGAAGCATCGGCACCCAGGGTATTGAATAAGTTGACCTTTTTATTAATAATTACATATTGATCAGCGGTATTATCTCCCTTGATCAGATTTTGTAAGTCATGATAAAACTGAAAAGCAGTCAATACCAATAACAATCCAAGAAAAGCCCCAATAGCTGCTCCATAGATTTGCCATTTATTCTTTCCTTCCCAAAGTATTTGATTTAATATATTCATGTACTTTATTTTACAGTTTTTGCAAAGGTAGTAAAGCTTAGATTGCTTTGAAATAGATAAAAGGCTAATTCGGTCAAAAAGATTTGAGTGTGTGACATATTGCCGGAAACTTGATTCCAGCTATTAGCTCTTGGCTTTTAGCAGTTGGCTTCCCTCGGGCGCGTTTTAGGACGCGATAAAGATAAGCCAATTGCTAAAAGCTAAAAGCTGAAAGCCGCAAATATGTCACGCACTCAAAAGATATAAAGCCTTCAAATGCTTGAAACGGTAACGTTGACCTAATATTTCTTTCCCGATAAAATGTTTAATAATAAATTTTTCATGCTTCATTTTCCCTATATTTGCGGCATGAACGAGAAGATTATAATTTTAGATTTTGGTTCCCAATATACCCAGCTGATTGCCCGACGTGTCAGAGAACTTAATATTTACTCTGAAATTGTTCCATACAATAAATTTCCAACGCTGGACTCCAGTATTAAAGCGGTCATTTTATCTGGCAGCCCGTTTTCGGTGATGGACGAAAATGCGCTTAAAATTGACCTGGATCAGTTTGTTGGCAAAGTACCGGTTCTTGGCATCTGTTATGGAGCGCAGTATATAGCCGACTTTTATGGCGGAAATGTACAGCGTTCTGAAAAAAGGGAATACGGAAAAGCAAATTTAAACGGTTTTGAAGGTCAGGATCCCTTTCTAGAAGATATTTCTGTTGATTCGCAGGTTTGGATGTCTCACGGCGATACGATTATGGAAGTTCCTGCAGATTTTAAATTACTCGCTAAAACGGAAAGTATTCCTGTGGCAGCGTTCAAATCCAACGGCAGATTTGAAAAACCAGTGTATTGTATCCAGTTTCACCCTGAAGTCTCTCATAGCCTGGAAGGAAAGCAATTACTCAAAAACTTTTTGGTAAACATTGCCGGTTGTGAAGCAAATTGGACTCCGGCTTCTTTTGTGGAAAACACGGTTGCTGAGCTTACTGAAAAAATCGGAAGCGAAAAAGTATTGATGGGATTATCAGGAGGCGTAGATTCGTCGGTTGGAGCGATGTTATTACATAGGGCAATTGGTGAAAACCTCTTTTGCTTTTTTATTGATAATGGCTTACTACGTAAAAATGAATTTGAGGAAGTACTGGCTTCTTATGAAGGGATGGGACTTCACGTGATCGGTGTGAATTCAAAGCAAAGATTCTGGGACGAATTAAAAGGGGTTAGCGATCCGGAAGCTAAACGAAAAGTTATCGGCAGGGTATTTATAGAGGTGTTTGAAGAGGAAGCCGCCAAACTCGAAGGGATCGAATGGTTAGGACAGGGGACTATTTACCCTGATGTTATCGAGTCGATTTCTGTGCACGGGCCTTCTGTGACGATCAAATCACACCATAATGTAGGAGGACTTCCTGACCATTTAAAGCTAAAAATTGTTGAGCCGCTTCGGATGTTATTTAAAGATGAAGTGAGAAAAGTTGGTGCGGAATTAGGTATTTCCAAAGCATTGCTGGGCAGGCATCCTTTTCCGGGACCAGGTTTTGGGATTCGTATTTTAGGCGATATTACACCGGAGAAAGTAGCTTTATTACAAGAAGCGGATGCGATTTTTATAAATAATTTAAAAAAATACGACCTTTACGATAAAGTATGGCAGGCAGGCACAATGTTATTGCCCGTTCAATCCGTTGGTGTAATGGGAGATGAGCGCACATACGAAAAAACCGTTGTCCTGAGATGTGTAGATTCTCTGGATGGTATGACTGCGGAATGGAGTAAACTTCCGCATGATTTCCTGGCAACTGTTTCCAGTGAAATTATCAATAATGTAAAAGGTATAAACAGAGTAGTTTATGATATTAGTACAAAACCTCCGGCAACTATTGAGTGGGAATAGTATTTTCTTCTTTTTAGTGATTTTCCTTTTTGGGCTTTCTTCCTGTGATATGTTCAGAAAAGCACAAACCGATGAGAGAGTGACGGAAAAAGAGAAAACGGAACTCGATGAGATTGAAGGGAAGGGAACCTATAATCCGGAAACCGGAAAATATGAGCCTAGTACCACCGTAAGTACAAAAGTCGATACGATCAAATGGACTGTCAATCCCGATCAGGTTCCCCCGATTACTTCTGATGCCACAGAGATGGCCACGTCTAAAGATCCGGTAGTTATCTCTGATGATGGATCTGGTAAAAAATTGGGAATTTATAATGTTGCAGTAATGCTACCCTTTTTTACCAACCGCTTTGATGATGGCACTACCATTGACAATGCTTCTTTACAGGCGCTTAGTTTTTATGGAGGTATGAAAATCGCTTTCAATGAACTATCCAGGGAAGGTGTACATATTAATGCCACGGTACACGATACCAAAGGATCCGAATCTACTGTAACTTCTCTGATGGCTAGTCCGGATCTCGCAAAAGCTGATCTGATTATCGGCCCTTTTCGAAAAAATAATATCATTATTGCTGGGGAGCAAGCAAAATTATTGAGGACGCCTTTTGTCTCTCCATTGAGTGCGAGCTCAGATGTGGCCAATGATAACCCTTACTTCATCCAGGTAAATCCATATCTGCAAACACATTGTCAGTCGATTACCCAGCATGCCAGAAAAAGATTCAAACCAAATCAGATTGTGCTGGTTGCTAGAAATAAAGAAGCTGAAATTTCTCGATTCCAGTATTTTCAGGACGAAAACAAAAAAATCGAAGGTTCAGCCAATGCAGAACGTTTTAATGAATATATCATTACCGCTGAAGAGATGGATTTCGAAGAGATTGATATCACTCCTTACCTGATTGAAGGGGATACCACCGTATTTGTTGTACCTTCTTTTTCGAGTAAAATTTTTGTTTACGGCTTGTTATTACGGATTTATAATACCAAAGGAGACCATCCAGTTGTGGTGTATGGATTTCCTCAATGGATGGAATTTGAACCGCCGAGCTATGATTACTATGAACTACTGAACCTTCATGTAACTAGTGCCAATTTTGTCGATACTGATACTGATGAAGTAAAGAATTTCAAACGAAAATATTTTGAATCTTACGGAACTATCCCGAATGATAAATCCTTTTCTGGCTATGATATAATGATGTATTTCGGGATGATGATGGATAAATACGGTACGAAATTCCAGGAAAAAATTGATGTAGAAAGTAAAGCGTATTTGAATACGAAATTTGAATTTATCAGAGAAGTTCCGCTGGCTGCAGCTTTACAGGAAGATTTCTCCAAGACCAATTTGTACGAGAATAAACACGTCTATATTTTAAAGTTTAAAGACTATTATTTTCAGATGGCTGACTAGTACCACAGGCTTTAGCCTTTTTCTGAGGAAATAAACTAAAGTTCAAGAATCAAGCTCAAGTATCAAGTCTGCCTTGCTTTCGCCAGATCAGATAGGTTCAAAAAGATACGTAAAATCAACCGGATGAAAGTTTCCCATATAAACTCGCTTTTTTGAGAACCGTAATTCCATCCTCAAAATATTTTTCCGAAACGAACATACGAGCACAATTGAACTTGAACTTGATTCTTTAACTTGAACTTTTCAGAATTAACCCTTTTCCCATGGTCCATAAAATAGTATTCCAAGTTTTTGTTTCCCTTGTATTACTATCCTGTAATAATGAAAACCCTGCCCAGAACGCTACGAATGTTGCTATTTTTGAAAAAATTGAACCCGTTAAAACGCCTGTCATAAACGGGATTATTACAAAAGATACCCTACCTGCAAATCTGGTTTATTCTTTTCTACCTTCGGATAGCCCACAAAACCTGACGGATATTATCAAAGCTCCCAAGGGATATAAAAGAATAGCGGTTGAAAATAATTCTTTTGCTCAATGGCTGAGATTTCTTCCTGTAAAACCTCAAAGTGAGCAAGTCCGATTATACAATGGAGCGCTAAAATCAAATCAAAATGTTCATTTTGCCATTATAAATATCGATGTAGGTAATAAAGACTTGCAGCAATGCGCAGATGCGGTCATGCGCTTAAAGGCAGAGTATCATTATGCAAATAAGGACTTTTCAAAAATTCATTTTAATTTTACAAGCGGACATACCGTTGCTTTCACGGATTGGAGCAAAGGCAAAAAGCCAAAAATATCGGGAAATAAGGTAAGCTTCTCTCCATTCGGCTCAATGACAGATACCTCCTATCCCAACTTTCGAAAGTATCTGGAGATGATTTATAATTATGCTGGTACCGCTTCTTTGAGTAAAGAGTTAAAAGCAGTAGCGGTGGAAGATATGCAGGTCGGCGATGTATTTATTAAGGGAGGATTTCCGGGGCATGCCGTCTTGGTGATGGATATGGCCGAAAATGAAAGCGGAGAAAAGCTTTTCCTGCTCGCACAAAGCTATATGCCAGCCCAGGATATTCATATTTTAAAAAATTATGAAAATGACAGCTTGAGCCCCTGGTATTCTCTAGATTTTGGGGAACAACTGAATACCCCGGAATGGACTTTTTATAAAAACAATTTGAAACGATTCGATTAAAATAAAAGGAGCAAGCCGTGAGCTTAACTTTAAAACACATTTTTTATGCAAACACATAGAAACATAGATGTAAAAAAAATGATAATCATTTTTTTTACATCTTGCTATGTGATCTATGTGTTTAAAAACCTAACTTTTTAGAGTGGACTCACCCCTTGCCCCCTTAACAACTTCACATTCTATGTACAACATGACTCCCGAAAGGACGGAAAAATTCAAAAACGTCGCCCACAAGCGCCAGGGGAACCTGACTGTTATCCTGGAGAATGTACATGATCCTCATAATATTGGAGCAGTATTGAGGACCTGCGATGCTATCGGAATCCACGAGATTTTTATCCTATATACAGAAGAAAAGCTGACGGAACTAAATATTTCAAAGGGGGGGAAATCTTCTTCCGGAGCCCGAAAATGGGTGACGATTAATCATTATACCGATGTGGAACGTTGTTTTCAGGATGTTCGCAAAAAATACCAAAAAATTTATGCGACTCATTTAAGTACTGATGCCAGTGATCTACATGATTTGGATCTGACAACATCAATTGCTTTACTTTTCGGTAATGAGCATGCTGGCATTAGCGAAGCTTCCCTGGAACTCGTGGATGGCAATTATATTATTCCTCAGGTTGGAATGGTCGAAAGTCTGAATATCTCGGTAGCTTGTGCCGTGAGCCTTTATGAAGCGTACAGACAGCGAAACGCTAAAGGTTTTTATAGTGAAAATCCGACGACCTCTGCCGAAGAGAAAACTCAAATTTTGGAAGAGTATACCAGCCGCCATAAAAAGAAGCCTAATAATATTAATCCTAAGCGCCGCTAATGACCTTTTCTATATAAACTAGCCTCATCTCCAATCATTAGTACAAAATGCCCATAATAGCTGAACTTTTTATAGGCATATTGCGCTAATATTTACTAAGATTTGGTATTTTTGCAGGCTATGCGATTGAAGAGTTTAGAAATCAAAGG
>JBLHJZ010000079.1:0-11523 GCA_047619515.1 Saprospiraceae bacterium
AAACGATTGAAATACTTCCTAATCCTACTGATGATATTTTTAAAATAAATGTTATTGGATTACAGGATGTTTATACGCTTCAAGTTGAACTGTTGGATGTTACCGGACGAGTCTTAGAGACAGGCCGGTTGGTAAAATACGATGAAATCCTGACCGGTCAAATGTCTTTGCGTACTTTCCCTAAGGGCGTATACTTACTTCGAATTAAACACCCGGATATTCATCGGCTGGCGAAGGTGTTGCGGTGGTGAAACTCCCTACTCCAAAATCTTAAAGGTAGTCCGGCGATTCGCCTGATGTTCCGTTTCTGTACATCGCGTACAGGCACAATCTACCGACAAAGCGTTTTCACCATAACCCTTAGCCGTTAGCCGGTCGTCAGGAATGCCTATAGCGATCAGATAGTCAACAACGGATTGTGCTCTTTTTTGAGAAAGAGATTCATTATACCCTGCTTTCCCCCGGCAATCCGTATGTGAAGATAGCTGTATCCGGATTTGTGGATTTTCCGTGAGCGTATTAGCTAGTTTTTGCAAAGTAGGTGCAGCGTCATTTCGGATATCCCATTTGTCGTAGTCGTAGTAGATGTTTTCTAGGGTGATTTCGGTATTGGTAAAAATTTTATCTAAAACGACTTCCACCGTATAAGTGGTCACTGGATTATTAGGGTCTTTCCCGATGCCTTTGGAGGTAAAGCTGCTACGGTTATTTAAATATCCGGTCTTTGAAGCGGCAAAGGCATAATCAATATTTTCTTCAAGTATCAGTGAAAATAACCCGTCTTCTCCAACGGTTACCGTTTCTTTTTTCTTTCCGAAATTAATATTCACCGTTGCACTGTTCAGCGGTTTTCGGCCAAGTACCCGGCTATTAGGATTACCTTTGCTTTCATATATTTTCTCTAGCACATAACCTTCCAATACCATTTTATACACAATCGGAGCAGGAGGAGCGGTAGTATCTATAGGTGGCGGCGGTGGCGGTATTCTTTTGATAAATTGATAAATATCATCTCCACCGACGCCGTTTTCTCTGGTGGAAGTGAAATAACCGATTTGTAAAATATCTTTTTCTTTTTGTGGCCTTGGGTCAATGGTGTAGCTAAAATCATCAGATCCTGAATTGATTGGCGCTTTGAGATTATGAGCCGGACTCCAGGCTCTATTACCCATCTTGTAAGTTTTGAAAATATCAAGACCACCCATTCCCGGCAGATAATCCGTAGAGAAATAAAGCGTATCATCATCGATGAATGGAAACCGCTCATTACCTAAGGTATTGATCGTTCTACCTAATAATTTTGGCGAACCCCAGCCGTCGGGCTCTCTTTCTACAACATAGATATCATGACCTCCCCAGCCATCAGGATGATTGGCAGAAAAGTATAAAGTCCCGCCATCTTTCGAAATGGAAGCATCCCCATAGTTTATATTTTCTTCTTCAAATAGTTTTATCCTTTCTGGTATTGACCAGCTACCGTTTTCGTTGGTGCTGCGCATAATAGCACAATAGGTATCATTATATTTATCACCATTTGAGCAACGGGTAAAATACATTTCGCTATAATCTTCTGTAAAACTTACCGTTCCTTCATTGTCCACGGAATTGATTGGTGATTCAAATGAAGCAACGGTATTGGATTCTGTATTGACTATAAAAAGATCAGAGAAATTGCTCCCCGTCCAGTTATAGGTATTATCTCCGGTGCTGGTGGAACGATCAGAAGTAATGACCAGGTAATCGTTCTGATAAATAGTCGGGGAATAATCTGCTTTGGCTGAATTAAAATCCGCCAGCTGGATGGTATAGCTCAAATTTTTATTTGCATCAGCCCAGTCCAGTGCTTGTTTACAAGCGGTGATTTCACGTCGATATTCATAGGGGCTTCCAATCTCAAGCCCCAGGTTCTTAAAAGCTTCCATGGCTTCTTTGTATTGTTCATTTCGTTTCAAACCATAGGCATAGCCCTTCAAAGCATCCACTCCATAGCCATCTTCATAAGCTTTATTATACCATTCAAGGGAATTTTGATTTTGGTTTAGATTAGTATAGGAATCCGCTATCATAAAAGATAATTTCCCCTTTTCTATGCGGCTATCTGCTTTTTTATGCTCTTTCATTAACATTGGGATCGCTACAGCATATTGCTTCCGATCAAAAGCAGTGGCGCCATCCTTTATTTTTTGAACATAAGTGCAGCTTGCAATCAATAACGATAGTAAGAGTGTAGTGGAAAGTATTTTGTTCATATGCTTTGTATTGGGCGGTAGGTTATCTTTAGCATTTATAATCTCATCTTTTTATAAAAAACTCCAAACATGCTCTAAGTTTTATCTCGAAAAATAAAGAGCTATGGGTCAATAATTTTATAAACGAGTGGTATTTAGAAAGCCTGTAAAATCTTGAATTTTAACGTTTGGAAAGGGGGCTTTGTTGCGCTTTAAGAAAAGGCTTGGGGAATTAAGAAAATGTAAGAACTAAGGTACGAAAGGAATTAAGAGATGAAAGGAAGGATAGGAGAGTAGTGGGCAAAAAAAAAGTCAATGTTTGAGGACACTGACTTAGGAAACGAATCTTACAATTTTTAACCAAAACTTACAATTATAAATATTGCAATGACTGTGCCAAAGGAAGTATATAGCAGGAGGAATTTGAAGAAATAATTTAAAAGAATTCAAAAAGGGAAGGGAGAAGAAAATGAATAGAACGAAGGTGCGAAAGGAATGAATGGTGCGATAGGAATGAAGCAAGGTCTTTGCCCATTAAGCTATGTCCTGAGTTTATCGAAGGAGGATAATGTCATCCTAAGCAAGCGTAGCGAATAGGGAAGTTGAATTTTGATAGACTTGTCATTCTGAGCGAGCAAAGCGAGTCGAAGGAAGTGGGCAAAAAAAAAGTCAATGTTTGAGGACATTGACTTAGGAAACGAATCTTACAATTTTTAACCAAAACTTACAATTATAAACACTGCAATGACTGTGCCAAAGGAAGTATATAGCAGGAGGAATTTGAAGAAATAATTTAAAAGAATTCAAAGAAGAAAGGGAGAAGAAAATGAATAGAACGAAGGTGCGAAAGGAATGAATGGTGCGATAGGAATGAAGCAAGGTCTTTGCCCATTAAGCTATGTCCTGAGTTTATCGAAGGAGGATAATGTCATCCTAAGCAAGCATAGCGAATAGGGAAGTTGAATTTTGATAGACTTGTCATTCTGAACGAGCAAAGCGAGTCGAAGGAAGTGGGCAAAAAAAAAAGTCAATGTTTGAGGACACTGACTTAGGAAACGAATCTTACAATTTTTAACCAAAACTTACAATTATAAATATTGCAATGACTGTGCCAAAGAGAGAGTTAGGAATTAGGAATAGCTGTCCTTTCGAGCGAGCTTGCGAGTCGAGAAAGGGGATAAGAAATTTGTAGTAAGGAATATTTTAATTGAATTAGATACGAAGGAATCTTTTGAGCGAACGTAGTGAGTCGAAAAAAGCCCCTTCCCGAAATACATCAGAAAGGAGCTTTTAAATTATTATAAAAGGAGCTTCTTAAGCGCTGGCTTTGGAGAAACTCGTCTTCTTATTTTCCTTAGGTTTTATTTCCTCAGAAAGATCGGACATAATTGGTGTCGCGATAAATACAGAAGAATAAGTACCTATAATGATACCGACCAGTAAAGCGAATGCAAATCCTTTGATACTTCCACCACCAAAGACGAATAGGATCAGGATTACAAACAAAGTAGTCAACGAAGTGATTATCGTTCTGCTAACAGTCTGGTTGACAGACTTATTAATGACTTCCGCTTTACTGAGTTTAGTATAATTATTCATATTCTCCCTAATCCGGTCAAATACAACCACGGTATCATTGATTGAGTACCCAATCACCGTAAGGATGGCGGCAATAAAGGCCTGATCAATTTCCATCGAAAATGGAAGTATATCATGGAGTAAGGTAAATATACTTAAAACGAAAAGTACATCATGGAATAGTGCTGCAACAGCGCCTGCACTATATTGCCATTTGTTAAATCGAATGAAGATATAACCAAAGATCAATATTAAAGCGAATATAGTTGCCCAAATAGAACTATTCTTAATATCATCAGCAATTGTAGGTCCTACCTTACTCGAGTTGTTGACAAAAGTACCAAAGCCATCAGGATTTTTGAAGTTATCATAATCCACAGTGCTGCCAAGTGCTGAGCTGATTCCCTCATGTAATTTCAACATGACCAATGAGTCGGCACCTGCCGGGTTTTCTTTGATCAAGTAACTAGTGGTCACACTAAAAGCATTTCCGGTACTTACTGATTTTACCACAGTAGAAGCACCTTCAAAGGAAGCCTCCAAAGCACCACGGATTGATTCAGCAGAGACTTTGTTTTTTTCATCAACCTGGACATTATAGGAATAACCCCCTTTAAAATCCACCCCGAGTTCAAAACCTCTCATGGCAAAAGACCCGATTCCTAAGACGATTACCGCGAAAGAAAAAGCATAGGCTATCTTTCTCTTTCCTAACCAATCAATGTTTAAATTGGCAAATGCATTCTTGGAAACACTTGTCCAAAAGCTTAAGTCGTTACCTTTGGCCGTCCACCATTCGATCATCAAACGTCCTACCAGTACGGCAGTGAATAACGATGAAATCACACCAATGATCAATACTACAGCGAAACCCTTGATTGGACCCATACCGAAGTAAGCCAATACCCCAGCTACCAGAATAGTCGTCACGTTGGCATCAATAATAGCAGAGTAGGAGTGTTGGAATCCATCCTTTATGGCCATCATCAAGGTCTTTCCTTCTCGGAGTTCCTCCCTGATTCGTTCATAGATGATTACGTTGGCATCGACCGCCATACCAATGGTCAATACGATACCTGCGATTCCAGGAAGCGTCAATACCGTTCCAAGAGAAGCCAGTGTACCACCAATAAAGAATATATTGAGGAACAAAGCTAAGATGGAAATAAAACCTCCTGATCCATAGTAAAGGATCATAAAAAGAAAAACGATTCCAAAACCTATCAGTAAAGCAGACAAACTTCGGTTGATATTCTCTTTTCCTAAAGAAGGTCCGACAAGGTTTTCCTGAATGATACTCGTATTGGCCGGTAGTTTACCGACTTGAAGCATTTTTGCTAAATCTTCTGCTTCCGTTGTCGAAAATCCACCTGAGATAGAAGAACTACCTCCTAAAATTGGTTCATTCACTGTAGGAGCAGAAACAACTCTATTATCCAAAAGGATGGCTATTGAACGGCCTCTGCCATTTGGTCCTTTGTCAAGAGAACATGCAGTTGTCATTTCACCCCATTTCTTTGCTCCTTTACCATCCATTCTAAGTAAAACCTCAATTTCACCATTCTGAGGATTCGGAGAAGAGCTGGCATTTGTTACGCGGTCGCCCTCGATTGGTGCTGTATCTTGACCTCTATCCTTTTTGATTGCGTAGAGCTCATAGGTGTTTTTACCAAATGTTTGTGCAGCTTCTGTATCTTCATCAAATTTCATTGGTTTGTTTGCCCACCTGAATATTAAATCAGAGGGAAACATAGTTTTGATCTCTGGGCGCTGAAGGTATTCATTAATTATATTAATCTGATTACCTGGAGCAGTTCCCATTACAACAGTACCTAAGCCTCCAAATGAATTGAGTGTCAATTTTTTGAGAAGAACGCCGGCATTCGCAAAAGGGTCAACAACGTCAGATGCAATCGTATCAATGCTGGATATAAGTTTATTACCAGCTGCATCAAGCGTGTCATTTCCTAAGATATCATTTACATAAGTGGTGTCAATGGTGTAGGAAGGTAAAGCCAATATTTCTGTAGTATCCTTTCCCAAAACCCTGGTCAACTTAGCATCTGCTTCCGCAAAAATGTTCGCCAGATTACCTCTTGGAGTAGAATCACTAATTCTATAAACATTCCAGAATTCAAGTTTAGCGGTGGTGTTTATAAAACTCCGAACCCTTCCAGGATTACTAACCCCGGGAAGTTCTACTAAAATCAAATCTCTAGCGGCATCCAAATTTATATTGGGTTGTACAACACCTAGCTGATCGATCCTATCTTTTAGGCGTTCATAAGTCAATGAAACCGTTTCATTCGCTTTTTGACGAAGGACAGCTTCAACTTTAGCATCTGAAGTTTCGAAATCTATTTCTTCGTTTTTACTAAAAAACTTATGGGCCAGCTTAACAGGAGCTTTTCCTGTTTCCGCTGCACTTTTGGCTGCGATTTTCCTAAATTCATCAGCAAAAAGGGAGATATAATTTTCTTTCGCGCCAGTTTGAGCAACAGTGGCATTATCTGTCGCTTCTTCCAACATAGGATCTTTGTTACTGTTTGCAATATTTCGAATAAATTCTCTTAAGTCGACCTGAATCACAACACTCATACCTCCTTTGAGGTCAAGTCCTAAAGCTAATTGTTTTTGCTTTAGTTCGTTGTAAGTAAACCCTGGTAATAAGGGAATTTTGAATACTTGTTCGCTTCCCATGGAATCTAGGTAAGCCGCAACGGCGAGATGATGTACTACTTTTTGCTCCTGCTCAGATCCTGCGTCTTTCGACTTTTCTGTAGCATGTTTTTCAGCATCTTGCTCTACCTTATAAGTAGGGTAAAGATAAAAATACTGAATGAAGCACATCAACGCCACCACAACAAGAAAGAATTTAATAATGCCTTTTCCTTGCATGATGAAAAAAAATTTGAAGTGTTAGAAAAAATTAATAAATCAGAATGTTTGGAGAGAATATACCGCAAGAATTGTTTACTTTTTAACCGGTTTAATTCCTTTTCCCACATCCCATATTGCAAAACAGCGCAAATATAACGGTTTTAATAAAAAAATGCTCATTTTAGCCAATTAATGTATTATTCCACGTCTATAACTATACCAACAGAGCATTGTTTTATAAAGTGTTGAAAAAGAATGAGTTGAAAGTGATTTCGTGATTGTTTTGGCCTGCTTTTTTTGTGTCATTGTCTGTTTAGACTAATTTACTACTGTATTCTTGTTTTTGTTTCAAGTTTTCAATGAAATTAAATCTATTTTTAATGTTACTATTCTAATAGTTTACGTCTATCTAATGTAGCCAACGATAAAATAATCTTTAAAAAAATGATTCTTGATTATTTTCTTCTTGCTACGAATCGGGTATACTTTGCATAAGCAATAACATTAACATTAACCAAAAATTAAACATCAATGGGTTTATTTGACTTTCTAAAGAGCGCAGGCTCAAAGGTACTTACCAAAAAAAATGCGGAAACCGTAAAATCTAAAGAGATTATTCAAATGGAGAAAGAGTTGGTATTAAAGCAACAAGAGCTCCTGAAAAAACAAAAACTTGTATTGCTCAAAGGAATGGTAGACAGTTCAGGTGTAAAAGTGAAGAGCCTTGAATTAGACTTTAATGTTGATAAAGTTACAGTCTATGGGCAAGTGAAAACGCAGGCAGAAAAAGAAAAAGTAATCCTTGCTTTAGGCAACGTTGGAGGTATTGCAACGGTAGATGACAGAATTTCTGTGAGCAAACCTCAGCCGGAAGCTACTTTCTATGTGGTAAAAAGAGGCGATAGCCTTTCTAAAATTGCCAAAAAATCATATGGCGATGCAAAATTGTATAATAAAATATTCGAGGCTAACCAGCCGATGTTAAAAGATCCTAATCAGATCTTTCCTGGTCAAACATTGAGAATTCCACCAATGTAATCCAAAGGTGAGAGGTGAGAGTTCACTCCTCACCTCTAATTATTCTCTGTTATCACTGATTTACTACATTCCTCGGGTTTCCATCCAAAAAGGCTTTGATATTTTCCGCAGTACTTACCAGTAGTCTTTTTCTGGACTCAACAGTGGCCCAGGACATATGTGGGGTGATAATACAATTCTTTACACCCAACAAAGGATGCTCCGAAGAAGGGGGTTCGGTAGATAATACATCAAGACCAGCCCCCGCCATTTGTTTATTTTCCAGCGCTTCCCGAAGGTCTATATCATTAATTAACGACCCTCTAGCGGTATTGATCAGGTAGGCCGACTGCTTCATAGTCTGTAGTAGCTTTTTATTTACAATTCCCACATTATCAAGGGTTAAAGGAGCATGCAAGCTAATGAAATCACTCTCCTGGAAAAGTTCTTCAATATGTACAAACTGGACCCCTGCCTGACGATCTTTCACCGGGTGCTTGTGGGTGACGATTACTTTCATTTCAAAAGCCTGAGCAATTTCAGCTACTTTTTGTCCGATTCTTCCAAAACCATAAATGCCGAGGGTCTTTCGGGCCAGTTCATGAAAAGGAGACAGGTGAAAACTGAAATCTTTGCTTTTTTGCCACTGACCTTCTTGCACGGAATGATTATGATCCTGAGGATTGTTTGTAAAATTGAGGATCATCGAAAAAACATGCTGCGCTACCGAGGCAGTACTATAACCAAGGACATTGCAAACTGGGATGTTTTTAGATTTTGCAAAATCAACATCTACATTATTATAACCAGTAGCCGTTACACAAATACATTTTAGACCAGGTAGCTGTTTCAACATAACAGCAGTTAATGGATGTTTATTTACCAATATAATATCTGCATCTATAGCTCTTTCAACTGTTTGCTCAGCTACTGTTCTATCATAGATAGTCGTTTCCCCGAAATTTTTGATGACTTGCCAATCCAAATCTCCAGGATTTAAGGTATTACCGTCTAAGACTATAATCTTTACCATTTTTCTATTGTTTTCAGGTTATACATATTGAAGATAACCTTATTTATTAATAGGATAGTCATGAATTAGCATTTCCAATTTTGCATAAATCTCCGCCCAAATGTGAGGACAGGCAAAGCAGGGTTCCAATTGCCCGGAATGCCTGGGGTCATTAGGGAAAACAATCACCTCCTTTAAGTTAAATTCAGAGAATCCAGCTATAAAGCTGCTAATAGAGTGTATTGAATCGAATGCTATAATAAATTGTCCAACAGGAAACTGGTCTATTGATTCTTCCGTCTGAAAAGCATGTAATAACTCTTTTGGTTGGCTTTTTGACCAAATTTCTATTTGCTTTTCTTGTAAAAACAATAGTAAGATAGATTCAGCAGGGGAAGGCATTGAAATCGCTGCTGAACTGATTTTTTCTTCGCTACAAGCAGATGTCAGTAAAAAAAAGCTTAGGCACATATAAAAGAGCTGCTTCAATTTGAGGTGTTATTTTCCGATTCTCTAAGATAAAAAAAAGGCGCAACGATTAACGAAACACCCTAAAATATAAAGCTATGAAAAATATTTCTTACAACTTACTGCCTGAGCAACTAAGTTTGATTATTTATTTAAATCCCAGTTGTACTCCTTATAGGTCACTTTTGCTCCCGGGTTGATTTTCGAGGCAGCATATTTATTCAGAAAGTCGACGATATTTCCAAAATCAGCGGCATACCATTCGAAAATCTTAGAAATCTCAAGGGCATTTGCGGTTAGCTTGTTTTGGTTGGCATCATTGACAAAGGAACGAGATTGCTTGTCTAGGTTTTGAGAAAGATTACTTTCTGTCCAGGCACTGTTTAATAAGGGCGGGCAGGATTTTGCAGCACAATTTACCGCAAAATGTATCCTCGCATCTTTAAATACTGGCCTTAAAATATCATTTTCAATATTATTGAGGGAATATGTTTTGCCACCCAGCGGAATCCACTTTTGATCCCAGGGCTTTCCGCCATGTAGTTTCGTGATACTGGAAATTGGGTAGTTTTTAAGGATCAGCTTGATCGTCCCGGCATTATATGCATTGATCCAATAAGCCATCTTTTTATTTTTGGACCAGACAGCAGCAGGCGGATTTTCATCAAGTGCTTTTAGGTAAGCATCTAGTTTTGATTCATCAGCTTTAAAACCACTATAATTCACCTTTCCTTTTGAGGAAACATACTTTTTTAATAATTGATCAAATACATCATGTGAAAAAACAATGACCTCTTGTGTATTGACAGGTTCTTTTTCAACTGGCTTTATTACTGGTTTCGTTTCTTCTTTTTCTTCTACTTTAATCTCAATATCGTTTTCTGACTCAAGCGGCAATTCAGGGGCATCAATTACTTTTGTGGATTCCTGCTTAGGGATTTTTTGATTAACCGCAATGGGCTTCAGAGTATTGATTGCTTTTTGATTTTTTTCAGGAAGTGAGTTTTTATCTTCTGCTTCAACATTCATGCTTTCGACGATCAGTTCCTTTTCAGCAGAAACAAGGTCACCAGGATCAGCGGATATTGAAATATTTGAATCAGATAAGACATTGCCAACCGCTAGCGTTGTATTTGTGGCAGCAATTTCTTTATTTGAAGTGCTATCAATATTCCCGCAAGAAAATGCAAACAGGATTCCAGAAATAAGGGTTATTAATTTTACTGCGGTCATGGTCTGGTTTGTTCTTTTAAACAATACTAAGATAGTTTTAAAATCAACCATTGAACGCACTTATGACACTTTATGTTCAAAGAAGTAACTGCCAGTGTTCGGTTAAAGACAATTTTAACAAAAGATTAAAAGGAGGGACACAGCGAAAGAACCGAAGAGATTTACCACATCTTCGGATCGGAATCATTATAGGTTTTAGCCATTTTTAAGTATTGCTGATGGGTGAAACCACAGGTACATGAAGTGGAATAATAAGACATCACATTCCCGACATCTGGCATGTAATATTGGCCGTTAGCATCAAGTTTTTGAGAAATAAATCTACAACCATCTAAATAATTTTCCATTGGATCACCAGGTACAAAAGGATCGGCAGGCGTATCACATATATTATCTCCTTCTGTCTCACAATTGCTTCCATCAACCAATTCGATGCCATTACCCTCAAAAGTATGTAGTAATCCGAAATAATGACCCATTTCGTGAGGTATAACTTTTCCTCCGTTTCCGCTAACACAATCTTCTTTTTTTATAACAATCGCACCACTCATTAATTGTTGTATGCCACTAACACTTGCAAATCCACATGCATTTGGTATTTGAGTATCCGCTACAAAAAACATATTTATTCTATTAGCTTTGTGATATTTAACAAGCATATCCTGATATTCCGGATCATCGTCGAGGTTGTCAAACTGCCAATTGGTGATCGTATCAAATGCACAGATTTCAAATGAAGCACAAATCGGCGCGAAATAACTATTGAGACTATCTATTTCTAAAAGGATAAGGTCTTCTGTGATTCCTGCCTGGCCATTTTGATCAAGTACGATATGAGCCAGGATAGTGAACTTTTTGTTTAAACAGGGCAACGGCTCATACTTATAATCTAACTGGCTAAAAGCCTCGAAAGAGCCTATAAAAGACAACAGGATTACAAAAGATAACTTTAAATATTTCATAACTTCGAATTCATTGTGGGTAGTTAAAAAACTTTATACTTTACAAAAGTAAATAAAGCCGGGAGAATATATCACCAATTTGCAAAAATAATGTTTTTCTCCAAAAAATTCACAATTCTAAAAGACTATAGTATTTTTGCATTGT
>JBLHJZ010000080.1:0-11478 GCA_047619515.1 Saprospiraceae bacterium
GAAAAACGACTGGGATCCAAGCCTTTAAGATTATACTTAGAAATAAAAATCTGCTTAAATCCTAATCGATCTGCTTCCTGTATTCTTTGCTCCACCCTATTGACTGCCCGTATTTCTCCCGAAAGCCCTATCTCTCCCGCAAAGCAGGTATCACTGGGTATCGAAATATCCTGGAGGGAGGAAATAAGAGAAGCTACAATAGCGAGATCAATAGCCGGATCATCTACTTTGATTCCTCCTGCGATATTCAAAAACACATCATTCTGACCAAAAGGAAAGCCCATTCTCTTTTCCAGCACCGCTAATAGCATACTCAATCTTCGTAGGTCAAAGCCTGTAGCAGATCGCTGGGGGGTCCCGTAAACCGCTGTACTGACCAGTGCCTGTGTCTCGATCAACATAGCCCGCAGGCCCTCCATGGTGGCAGAAACAGCACTTCCGCTAAGATCCTCTTCATTTTGAGAAAGCAGCAACTCCGAAGGATTTGACACCTCTCTCAGCCCGGTAGCCTGCATTTCGTAGATTCCCATTTCATCCGTCGAGCCAAATCTATTCTTGATAGTCCGAAGAATCCGGTAGGTATAATTGCGGTCTCCTTCAAATTGCAATACGGCATCCACGATATGTTCTAATAGCTTAGGCCCTGCAATCGCTCCATCTTTAGTGATATGGCCGATTATAAAAATAGGAATATTGGTTTCTTTTGCAAAACGCTGAAGCTCTGAGGTGCAATCCCGAACCTGAGAAACACTACCCGGCGTGGAATCAATATGCGGTGAGGAGAGCGTCTGAATAGAATCAATAATCATCAGTTCGGGGCTCAGGGTTTTCGCATGAGCGAGAATTTTGCTGGTATTGGTTTCTGTCAGGATATAACAATTAGATTTAAGGTTTCCGAGGCGATCGGCGCGCATTTTTATCTGCTCTTCACTTTCTTCTCCTGATACGTACAAAATCTTCACGGGTACGGAGAGAGCGACCTGTAGCATAAGTGTAGATTTTCCGATACCAGGCTGCCCACCAATGAGCACCAAAGATCCACTGACGATCCCTCCTCCGAGCACCCTGTTTAGTTCATTATCCGGAGTGACCAGGCGATTCGCTTTTCCGGATTTGATCTCTGTCAAAGCTACGGGAGCCGGGCCGGTCGAATTGCCCTGCCAGATTTTCCGTTTTTCATCCTGCGTTGTACTCTTTAGGAGGACTTCTTCATGGTAAGTATTCCATTCACTACAACTTGGACAATTCCCAATCCATTTAGGCGAATTTGCGCCACAGTTGGTACATACGAATAATTTTTTTATCTTTGCCAAAGTATTCTACCTTTAATTTATTTCAAAAATTTACCATTTATGTATTGTTCAAAAAATAAAATCCGCTTTTCGAAATGTCGGATTTATTTTTTAAACAGCATTTAACTAATTTAGCGCCCTTATAAAATCCGTATTCAAAATACAATTTTATAAGGGCGCTAAATTAAGTAATTTTTTAGCTTTTTTGTTGATCAATACCAACAATACTATAGTTGTATTTTGTTTCAATTATTAAGCAACTAAATTTAATAAATTTAATAAATTTAACTCTACGTAAACAAAATTGGTGAAAAACTGTTAGTTTTGTAATCTCAAAAAAAAATGTGACTATTTAAACGTCGTTCCGTCTTAAAGTTAAAATTGCAAAGGAGCAATATTAAAATTTAATTTGAAATAAAATATTACTTGTGGTTTTGATAAATAAGTCGTAAATTTAAAAGAGCCATAAAATAAACCCCCTCTTTAGGGAATATATAAAAAATTGTTTTCATTTGGTTTTTTGGGGTTATACAGGGTGCTACGTAATCTTCATTACGCTGGTGCCCTGTTCTTTTTTACCCTCCTCCCAACGGTTATTTGTTGAAATCTTTTCCTTTACTTCGCGCGGTGTAAAATCGTGATACTCATTTGAAGATTTGAAGCCGTGCTCAGTATGACAAAAGATTGGTTTTCAATTATTTGTCATTCTTCGACAGGCTCAGAACATGTTCTGAGAAGGCTTGAATCACGAGTTTTTAAATTTTAACATAATCACTTTTTCAAGCCGTTCGAAGTATAGATTCACTCCATTTATCGCTCACTTCTCATTCCTCACTCCTCATAAAAAGATTATCTATCTGCACACCTTACACAACGGGTACTTTCCGGCATATACATCAATCTGGCAGCCGGGATTGGGTTTTTACAAAAGACACATATGCCAAAACCCGGTTTATCGAGCTTTGAAAGTGCTATTTTGAGCTTTGAAAGCTTTTGATTGGAGGTACGAAGTGCCGCTTCCGCCACACTTTTATTATTGATAGCGTCCATCCGGCTGATCCGGCCTATTGAGTTTTCAGGACTAATAGGCCGGGTGTTTTCTTCGAGCCCTTCAATTTTCTCTTTGGTCAGTGCAATAGATTCTACTATTTTTATTCTTAAAGCTTCTCTTTCTTCTACTTTCATGTTTGAATCTTATATTTATTATTATTATTTTCAGTTACGGACTATTGCCTGAATGACTTCACGTCGGGCAGGACTTGCCCTATTAAATACTTCCAAGTTGTCCCGATAAATTGGAGCTAAACTTGAAAGAGTATACTGGTTATTAGGTTATTAGCAATTTGAATTATTTATCAAATACTTTAATTTGTCCACACACTTAACCTCAAATATGCTTAATTTAAAGGTCTGAATCTCAATATAATACGATTTCGCTAATTATGTAATCTAACTGGTGTCCTTTTTGCTAAATAAATAAGTCGGTAAGCTTTTTCTTACCAACAACCAACTGTATCTTTCATTACAATTTTGTATTATGTAATAAATAATCTACGACACTAAAAAAGAACTCTTGAATCGATTTAATTGGACATATATCGGCGATCCTGGTAAAAAGCATCATGTTGGATTAATGCATGGTGCAGAGAGTGGTCACCTTCTGGTGTACTGTGATTCCAATATTGTCTTGATTGATTTTAAGATTTTCGAAGATAAAACTTATACCTTTTTTATTGATGAACAACTCTGTGAAATATCCATAGAGCTAAAAAATGGCCAGTATTATTATGGTTTTGAGATCAATAAAGAAGCAGATACTCCACGCAACCGGCAACGAAAAAAAATAGAATTCCGACATTTAAAGCAAACTTTATTATTTCTCGCTGCTACCATTCTTTTAATTTCCTCTTTTACTTATTTTATGGTATCGCGAAAAGATACTGCTGCCAGAGATTATTACCAGACTATCCTTCAAAACAACGGAGAAGAAGGCAAGGCACAAATCGTCAAGGTCTCTCCTTCTGAGATTACTTATTTTTATACTGTAAATGGGCAATCTTATTCTGCTGAAACCAGGGCTGCTGATGAATCTATTGTCGTACTCGAAAACGGAATGCCCCTCGAAGAAGGGGATGAATTCGTGATTACTTATGTGCCGAACAATCCAAATCTAAATAAAATCGATTATAACCGGCCCACTAAGCATCAGATTAATCTCTACAGGAAAAGAGCCATTGGCCGACACATAAATCTAAATCCACAATTAGACTCTATACATACTGTTTGCCTGGTGGATATCGCACTCGAAATAAAGGGAATAAAAGGATTGGCTGATATTTACTTCCAGCAAGCTAAACCTAGGGATAATCCTCGCAACAATAAAAATACTTACGGAAAGCTTGTTAGAGGTCTTTCTTTTCAGGAAAAGGTCACAAAGAGGTGCTGGAATTAGACTTCTTTCCTCAATCTAACCGATTCTACAACCGCTATCGCTATTTCCCCATCATTTAGATTTTCGGAATGTCGGATTTATTTTTTAACCATTTCATAGTATTGTTTAAAAAATAAAAACCTCCTTTGGATTCCTCAATCTAAACGATTCTTCAACCGCTATCGCTATTTCAGCATCATTTAGATTTTCGGAATGTCGGATTTATTTTTTAAACGGTACTTATCTATCGGAAATTCATTAATTTTACGTGCTATTATTTAATGTTTGTTAAAACTAATGAAGTCTTGGAATATCTGGCACAACATATAGAAAGTCTGATTTTTACAACTGAACATCCTGTTTCGATCCAGGAAATTCAATCTTGTCTGGAGGAAACCTTTGAAACGCCTTTTGAGGTGGAAGAATTGGAAAAAACGCTTGGTGAGCTAAAAGCGAGATACAAGGAAGAACATTTTGCCTTCGAACTAGTCGAAATTGCTAATGGCTTTCAATTCCTAACAAAAGGAGCGTATCATCAAACTATAGGAACCTACCTCAAACAAACCACCAAAAAACGACTATCCAAAGCGGCTTTAGAAACACTTGCCATGATCTCCTATAAACAACCTGTATCCAAGACCGAGCTTGAAAATATCCGCGGAGTGAGTTGCGATTACTCTATCCAAAAACTTTTGGAGAAAGAATTAGTTACTATATTAGGGAGAGCCGAAACGCCGGGTCGACCTTTGCTTTACGGGACCACTGAAAAATTTATGGATTACTTTGGAATAAAAAGTCTCAAAGACTTACCTAAACCTAAAGATTTTAGAACCCCGGACAGTGAAGTTGGAGAAGTGGCTCCTATTGAAGAGGAAATTCCTCTTGAGGAGAAAGAGCCTGGTGTTTCTAATACAGATGTTTCCATTGAAGATTTGGACAAAGCATTTGAGCAGGGAGAAGAAGAATAAGAGGCCTTAGCGCTTAGAGCGCTAATCATTCTTTACAAAATAAATCTAATAAATATGGATAAACCTTTGGTAAATAAAGTGGCGGGTAGCGGTTTGATAACTATCAATCTGGAGGATTTCTTCCCGAAAGCTGAAGTAATGGTATTTGACCTTAAGGATTATTTATTCATGGAATTAATCCTTAAGGAAAAAGATTTCCGTGAGGCTCTAAAAGAACATGACTGGACTCAATATGATGAGAAAAACCTCGTCATACAATGTTCTACCGACGCTATTATCCCCGTGTGGGCTTATATGCTGGTAGCAGCCTGTGCGGAACCTCACGCCAAAAAAATTTTCCAGGGGGATATTGATACTTTTTATAAAGTGGCTTTTATGTCGGCACTGGATCAGGTAGACGCTAGCCAATATGATCAACAACGAATTGTCATAAAGGGATGTAGCGACAAACCTGTCCCGCCTGCTGCTTATGTTGAATTGACCCGAAAGTTGCGCCCTTATGCTCAAAGCATTATGTATGGCGAGCCTTGTTCTACCGTACCGATTTTTAAACGCCCGAGGAAGAAAGTAGATTAGTCAATTGGCATTTGGAACTAATGACGGCGTAGCGATTGATAACACCTAAAAAGTAAAACCTAACTTTAAGACTTCCATAGCACACAATTCCAATTCGACATTTAACACTTGACAAAGCACTAGGATTCAAACTATTTACGATTTGAAACGTAAATGATTTATTGCACTTTTAAAACAGCAGATTATGTCCCAGAAGAAGTCTCTTTCCATTTATTTTATGGCCTCCCTTACTGTCGCCGTTTTCTTTCTTTTTAGTTCTTATACCGGTGAAAAGAAATCAGCTATTGATAACAGTTTGCCTGATACTTCAAGGGCTAAACTACCTCAAGTAGTCAAAAGCATTCCAATAGACAAGACGTTTTCCTTTGCCGGAGAGATTGTACCTACAGAAAATTTTGATGTCTTTGAACGATTGGATCGGGAATTATTAAGGGATGCATATTGGCATTCCAGTACGGTATTGAGTATAAAAAGAGCAAAGCGTTTTTTTCCGGTAATCGAAAAAATCTTAAAAGAAGAAGGTATCCCTGAAGATATGAAATATCTGGCGGTGGCGGAAAGTAGCCTCAGTAATGCTGTCTCTCCAGCCGGAGCTAAAGGAGTTTGGCAATTTATGAATGGTACAGGCAAAGAATACGGCCTTGAAGTGAATAATGAAATCGACGAAAGATATCATTTGGAAAAATCAACTTATGCCGCTTGCAAATACTTAAAATCCCTCCATAATAAATTTGGAAACTGGACGATGGCCGCCGCTGCATATAATATGGGCGGAGGCGGGCTCTCCAAAGAATCCAAAACCCAGCGGTCTGATAACTATTACGACCTCAACCTTAATCAGGAGACTTCTCGTTATATATTCAGAATACTATCGATCAAAGAAATTATGAGCCGGCCGGAAGCTTTTGGTTTTTATATAGAAGATGAAGAAAAGTATGCTCCGCTGGACAAATATGATCAAATAGAAATTAGCGCGTCGGTAGAAAACTGGGGAGATTTCGCTAAAAAATATGGCACTACCTACCGGATGATAAAAATTTATAACCCCTGGTTAGTTTCTAGTAACTTAACTAATAAAGCCGGAAAGAAATATATGGTCAGATTGCCAGGCGAATAATTGAATTGACCATGAAACCTGGACTACGTTTTAGTAATAATGCAAGGATTGGACTCTCTGTGTTTCTTCCTTTTTCTACCGTTTTAAAAAAATAACCGCCGAGAGAATGAGAAACCGCGGAGGTTAAAACAGGCATTTATTTAATGGTCTTTTGAAAATAAAGAATAAAGAATACAGCGTTTGCTATTAAAGTATAAGACAAGATAAAAAAAAATTCATCAATAACCCTCTCAGCGATTCCTCCTTTTCTTTGCGGTTTAAAAAAAATAACCGAAGAGGAAAAGAGAAGCGCTGAGAGGGCACTGAAATTTTACTTTCCGTAAAATTATTCCTTCAAACCAATCGTTCCTTTCTGGTAATTTTTAAAAGTCTCCAAACCACAGTTTAAAAAGTCGTTATAACCTGCCCAGCCTTCCAGGTATCCTCTTGGATAAGCGAGTACTTTTTCGTCCGCAGACATAAGTACGTATAGCGGTTGGGCATTCCCTTCGAAGTTGACGATCTGAAAATCTGCCCATTTATTCCCCACGTTTCGGATTTTGTTTTTACGGGAAGCAGAGATCAACTCCTCTTCCAGCTTCGTCGGATCATCTACGTATAAGGAGATGAGTACAAAATTTTGATCAATATTATTTCGAACCGGGGGCTTTACCCAGATAAAATCTTCCGTTTTCCGGCAATTGACACAACCATAACCCGTAAAGTCTAAAAGGATTGGCATCTTCATCTCTTTGGCATAGGCCATCCCTTCGTAATAGTCTTTGAAACAATCCAGATTATTAGCACATTTCGTGAGCGAAGGATACTTCGTTTTTAGATCATCATTGACCTGTGGGCCTGCCAATAAAAAGTTATAACTTGCTGGCGGAGCTAATCCACTCATCAAGCCCGGAGGAGAATATGATTTTGTAATATCATCATATCGAAATCCTGTCGAGAGATAAATCGTCAAGGCGAGTGTTAAAAAAGCAAAAGTCCATCGAGTAGGAGAAAGTTTGACTACTTTGCTATCATGCGGAAACCGAATAAATCCAAAAAGATACAAAGTCATCGCCGCTGCAATAAGTACCCAAAGTCCCATAAATAATTCGTATTTCAAAATCCCCCAGTGATACGTATAATCTGCGACGCTGAAAAATTTTAAGGCCAATGCCAATTCAACGAATCCCAGCACCACTTTCACATTCGTCATCCAGCTACCAGATCGGGGCATAGAATTTAACCATGCCGGAAATGCTGCAAACAAGCCAAAGGGTAAAGCCAGCGCCATAGAGAACCCCAACATCACAAAGAAAGGGCCTACCGGATTACTGGCAGTCTGTACCAATGCGGTACCGACGATCGGACCGGTGCAGCTAAAAGAAACAATAGCCAATGTTGCCGCCATAAAGAAGATTCCGATAAAGCCTCCTTTATCTGCCATCTGATCACTTTTATTTGCCAAAGAGCTAGGTAGTGTTATTTCAAAATAGCCGAAAAACGAAATAGCAAAGATGATGAAGACGGCAAAGAAAATCATATTAGACAACCAATGGGTGGATAGCGCATTCAGGGCTTCCGGCCCAAAAATCCCGGTAACCAATAATCCCATAGTGACATAAATAAGAATGATCGATGCGCCGTAAATCAATCCGTTGCGAATACCTGCAGCCCTGCTATTACTTCCTTTTGTAAAAAAGCTTACGGTCAACGGAATCATCGGAAAGACACAAGGTGTAATCAAAGCCAGTAGTCCTCCTCCGAAACCAAAGATAAATGCCCATATCCAGCCACCTTCATTCTGTCCACCGCCACCGCAATCTCCAACCGGATCATTAAAGGTTGTCTTTATCGATTGCACTTCCTGGTTGATTACATTGCCTTCTCTCTTAGGGCCAACATCGCCACCAGCAAGGGAAGTATTATAAGTATCTGTCCGTTTCATTGCCTCTTCGCCAAGGTAAGCCTGTTCGTTAGCGGGGTCTGCGTAATAATCAACATCAAATTTTGTACAGCTTTTGTCATCACAGACCTGAAAAGTAAAGTAACCGGTGATAGGTTTTGAAGGATCAGAAACCTCGACTTGTTGGGTAAAGATAACATCATGAGAAAACTTATTGACAATCATGTCAAAGACTTTGTCATGAGCCGTTTTCAATCCGCCGGACTCTTCCGCTTTTCCTACCAGCTTATAACTTTTTGCCTCATCAAAATTAAACTCCGCAGGTAAAGGGCCATCTTCACTTTCTTGAAACTGAGAATATACATACCAGCCGTCATCAATTATACCATTAAAAACCAGCTCGTGTGCCGTGTCTGATTTTTTCCTGCTCGTAAAACTCCAGGTTACCGGATTTTGAAACCCTCCGCGCCCGGCAGCTGGCGATTCTTCGGGAGAAAGAACTTCCTGAGGTGGAGCAATTTTTCCGGTAGATTCTGTTTTAGCAGATGTCTCCCCAATCGTTTCCGATTCCTTTTTCGATTTATTTTTTTGGGCTGGTCCTGTTGTTGGTTTTTCAGCTGGTACAACTGCTGCTGCCTTCGGTTTCTCCAGGACTGGCTTCTCTGTTTTGGCAGCAGTGGCCGGGGCTGTTAATTTGAATTCAAAGTCTACATCTGCAGGGGCAAGACAACGTTTATCGTCGCAAGTCATAAAAGTCAAATAGCCCGAAACCGGCTTGGAATAATCACTTATAGCAACCTTCTGGGTAAAGATTCCATTTTTCTTAAATTTGATGACATTCATCTCGAACACCTTATCAAAAGATTCCTTCCTACCTCCTGATTCTTCATTCTTTCCGACCAAAGTATAATGGTTGCCTTCATCATATTCAAACGAAGTCCTTACCGGACCTTCATCGCTTTCGAGGTATTGCGAATAGATAGACCAGCCGTCATCAATCTTAGCTGTGTAGATCAATTCGAATTCATTACCCTCAATATGTTTTGCTTCCCAAGTCCATTTGACAGGTTTCAAAATCTGGGCAAAAGAGGTGGTTGCAGATATGATAGAAATCAGCAGAAAAGTTGCGAGTTGACGCATGGCTTGTTTATTTTTATTTGAGTGTGTGACCTATTGCCGGAAACTTGATTCAAGCTATTAGCTCTTGACTTTTAGCAGTTGGCTTCCCTCAGGCGCATTTATAGGACGCAATAAAGGGAAGCCAACTGCCAAGAGCTAAAAGCCGCAAATAGGTCACGCACTCTTTTTATTTAATTAGACCCACAAAAATAAAATATATTGCTCGTATAAACAATTGGCAGTATGTCGGGGAACATACTGCCACTCGTATCCTTCTCCAAATATACGTCGGATTACAGCTAAAAGATAAGTTTTTTAACTATGATTAACTTTTTAACAGCTTAATTTAGATTAAGCTCGAAGTCAATATCTTTAGGCGGCAGGCAGCTTTCGTTGTTACAGGTCATATAAGTGAGATAACCATTGATACTTTTTACCGCTGCGTTGACCTTTATTCTTTGGGTAAATTTCACTTCACCTCCGTATTTTATCAATTGCATCCCAAACAACTCATCGAAATTTTCTTTTTTATTGTCGCCGGTTTCTGTGATTGTTCCGATCAGCTCAATCCCGTTATTTTCTGTAAAGGTAAAAGAAGTCGGAATTGGGCCACCATCATCAAGAAATTGCGAGTATACATACCAACCGCCATCTATCTCGGCTGTAAAAATTAGGTTAAACTCATTGGCGTTAATCTTTTCTGAATGGTAGTTCCATTTTACTGGCGAATATTGCGCGAAAACAAGGCTTCCCATTAACATAAGAATGGACAAAGCAAACAATCTGATCTTCATACTGAATTTTATTTTTTATCGTATTTGTATTTGAAAAATTATTGTATTTCAGCTACTAAGAGCATCTTGGGGGTTTAGCATTCGGCCTACCTTCTGGCTATGCTCTTTGATATACTATATCAAGCCAGCGCTAGGCTTTTTCGCTTATACTTCATCTCAAAATCCTCATTATGCTATGGCATAAATCCGGTTTTGGGGCCTTGTCTAAGCAAAAAATCGTCAGTTTTCGGCTCGAAGCCCAATTCCCCAACATGCTCTAAGCCGAATCCCTCTTAAAATCTATTACACTAGCGTTATTTATTCAATTATATTGCCATAAGAATACAAAAAGGGATTTCTTAATAAAACACTGCTTTTACCTCAACCATAATGGATTAAATTGCCAGATAAGTACTGCTGCAAAAAGTAGTAGATGTGCCGCTTCGGCGATTGAAGGGCTTAGTTTTAGAAAATTAAAAGATAGTAATATTCCCAATGGCACCGTAAATATCAAAAAGTGAAAAACCTGGATATTCGTTTGAAAAACAAAAGAAACTGCTGCTATAAATAGCGCCCAAAAAATCACGGTAATATTTTTCTGCGTCTGGATGTTTCTTTTAGCATAATAATCATTAAAACTAATAATGACTCCCAAACTCAATACAGCCACTACGCCTAGTTTAATATAAGATTGTAGGTTATTTAAATAATGAAAATCCAGGAATGAAAACTTCCCCAGCAGGTAGTTTTGAAAAAAGAACCCTAGTTCATCGTTCCAAAAAAAGTAAACCATACCTATCAGATAAGGTACAAGAAATCCGATTAGCAACATTAATAGCTCTTTGAGATTGAAAGCACGCAGCACATTTAGCCCTATAAAAGCCAGTACTAAAAATACGACTGCTGAAAAATAGAACAAGCTTGCTATTCCCAGCCAAAAACCAATATTAAATATATTTCCAGCTATATTATTTTTCCTGTAGGTCTCGAAGAGCTCCCACAAAGCCAAAATAAAAAAAGTATTAGCCAATAAAGCCGGAGAAAGTGCTAAAAACTCAGGAAATATACTCGCTAGGAGCGCATAAAACAATCCGGGAAAAAGACTTAAGGTAGTCGCCACCCTAAACTTTGCCACAACAATATTGATCAGTAAGGCTTGAAAAAAAACGACACCTATTCCAATAGAAACCGCCATTGGGCCTGTGGTACCCCAAAGCCCGTTGAGCCAGTCACTAAGCACTCCTTGTCCGGTAAAATTTTCTGCCGCGGGAGTCACAAATATGGCACTACCCCTTATCAAAAGGATATAAACGATGAGCA
>JBLHJZ010000081.1:0-11346 GCA_047619515.1 Saprospiraceae bacterium
TATTATTCGAACGCCACCAGATAGCCCGCAAAGCAATCTCCGCAGAAATTTCCTACCTCGAACCGGATAGTAAAGGAGTTTACCTTAAAAAGACGATTGACTTCCCTGTCGAGGAGGTGGAACTGGTAAAAACGATGATCCTGGAGACGGATAAAAAGATCAAAGCACATGACTTTTACGAGGGCTGTGGCGAGGAGAATTGTAGCTGGTGTGGGTTTGTGGAATTGAATGCTTCGAGGATTTCATTTGGAGATAGGGATGGGGAGTTGTTGGATGATTGATAAGTAGTCTGCAAACCTGCCTACCGGCAAGGCAGGTTTATTTGCATAGCTGAAAATTTCACCTAATTATTCTAATTTGTCACGCATTCCCAATATATCACCATTTAAAAATATTATCATTGATCACAGGCCTGATAGGTATTCTGATTTTATCAGGATTTAATTGTACAACGGCTAATTTATCCTCCTCGGAAGACAAATCCATGGAACTAATAAAAGCCCTTGAAAAAGTAAACGGAGGTTGGAAACATTTAAGTTCTAAAAAAGATGTAACTTATACTTATACCTATGAAGACAAGGCAAAGGGAACTGACATTTCAACAGAACGGTACATTTTTGATGGGGACATTTCCTCCGCAGCTTATTCACAACCAGTGCTGAAAATGGAATTGGATTATGAGAAAATAGATGGTGTATATATAGCCACTACCCGTAGAGGAATTTTTCCGGATAAAGATGGAAATTATAAGCTGGGCGGTATTTATAAAGCAGAAAACATCAAATTTAATAATGGTTTTACCTTGGCTGATTTGCAGCTATAGTCCATATCGGACAGTTAGATTAGTGTGATGTCCCTTAGCTGCCGAAAAAACGGTATTAGGCATTAGGTTTTCGGTACTCTCCGAATGCCGAACACCTAATACCGGTTTTTCTTAGGGACAGCGCAGTATAAACCAGTTCATAGGTAGTAAAAAGAAAGTGAAATATTATTCCTAAATCCTAATTCCTCACAATCTCCCCCTCAATCTCCGCAATCACCTCAATCGCATTCCCATAAGTTTCTTTCATCGCAGCAGCATTATCCTTGCCGGCAAAGAGCGCCATTTCGCAAGTTTTTACGATCTGCATAAATTTGTCGATACTACTGTCAGAGACCTCAAGTAATTTCATTTTTGTACTGATATTTTCTTTTGTCAACTCGGAGAAAGGGATGTTGAGCTTATCGCAAACATAGCCGAAGGAAGCCCTGGACACCTCATCGTAAAAAGCTTTACTGTCATTGGATGTCATAAAGGATTTGGATTGAGACAACCGTTTTTGAGCGACTTTAACTGCTTTTCTTCTTCTGAGGACGGTAGCATCAATATTGCCTTTGCCTGCTTCGATCTGGCGGATTATGATCACGCCTCCAAGTAATAGAAAAGGAAAAATGAATAGCGCCCAGAACAAGCCTGAACCGATAAAGGGGCCGTTGTTTTTACTCAGCTTGGTAGTTGTTTTAATAAAACGAATGTCGGCTGGTTTTTCAACAGCCTCACCACTTCTGATAATTTGAGTTCGGTCGATTTCTCCTTTTTTGACAGTGATGGGAAAGCTATCCGAGGACAAAGTGATAAATTTCAGACTGTCCGTATCGAAATAACTGAAAGCGGGAGCTAGCGTATACTCTCCCGGTTCGAGCGGAATGACCTGGTATTCAAATGCTTTTTTTCCTTTTAAAACACCATCCTCCTCGAAACTGGATTCATCAATTAGCCTTGGTTCATAGACTTTAAATTTATCCGTGAATTCCAGGCTAGGCGGCTGTACCTGTTTGATATCGCCATCTCCCGTGATATACATTCGGATAGCGATGGCATCGTCTGTGGTGAGTTGGCTTCTATTGATATTGGTGCGCATACCAAATTTTCCGACTGCTCCTGTAAACGACGATGGAACAGGATCGGGCAGTGGATTGACCTTGATCTCAATAGGGTCGGTTTGAATATTGAAAGTGGTCACTTTGGGTACCGAAAAAATACTTCGCTGGCGGGTAGTGCCATCAGCGATAGAAATTTTCATGGACAAAGGATCAATATTAAAGGCACCGGATTGCTGGGGGAAGAGCGCTATTTTTTTGATTATTTTGGTGGTATACTGGACACCGTCAATGACCTCTTGAACTTGTCGGCTATTGAATCTCCGGATCTCATATACAAAGAAACCAGGGTATTCGGACTCCGTATATACATTATAGGATTCAATATTTTTGGAGGTAAATAATTTATAATCAATGATGATTTGTTCGCCGACCTTAGATGCGTCTTTATTAAGGAATGCTTTTATAAAAATCCCTTTACCTAACTCCTGTTCGAGTTCCTGTTTAGTTGAGGCGGTGGAGTTCCTGCCTTTCAATACTTCCACCTGGAAAGGCGCAGTGCTCATTGTTTTTCCTGCGACCTGAATAGTGGCAGGTCCAATAGTGTACTTTCCAGTTTTTTTGGGTTGCAGGATATAAGAAAAGCCATAAGATTGACTCCTTTTTCCATTTGACAGGGTAAAACTGGAGGATTGATTCGGCCCGCTCAGGATATCAAATCCCTGAAAATTTGGGGGAGCAAAATTGCTGCCATTGGCTTCGTACAACTTAAATTCTACCGTGAATGAACTTCCTAATACGACCTGCCGGGCATCAGATGCAGCCGTAAAACGAACTTGCGCCAAGCCGAATACCGGAAGGAGTAATAAGAACCATATTAAATTAAGTGTACGGGTATATCGCATTTTTAAAATTCAATGTTTGAATTCTCCGCGATCCTTCTTTTCTCTGCGGTGAATTAAGTTCAACAAGTATTTAAAATTTTCATATTAGCTAATTAGCTGTTTAAAACCGCAGAGGAAAGGAGAATCGCTGAGGGAACATAGAAATTTTACTTTCCTTAAAATTGAGTGATACAAGTTTATTTCTCAGGTCCCATGACCTCTAACTACTATTCATTAAATCTTATAAATTTTTCTCTTTTTCTTTGGTTTCGTTTTTTCGATTTCCTTCTCAGGAAAAATCGGCCGATCAAAGAACGAATCAAAAGTACGGCTTTTTTGTCTATTGGGATTTTGAATGATTCCCTCCGGATTAGGGGCTACTTTAATTTCAATGGGAGAGGTTTCCAGGATTTCCCCATCAATCTCCACACTGGCTGGTTCAATAAAAAAAACACCTTCCTCCTGCGGTTCAATATAGTAGGAATAACTCCTACTTTGCGTCGTGACCCCATTGAACATACTATAACTGGAGGATTGATTGGGGCCGCCGACTACCGCAAAACCCTGAAAGCCGGGTGCTTCAAAATTTTGAGCATTCCCGTTTTCGATAGAGAAAATTACTTCCAGATGATTTCCAAGGAGGATGGAATCTGTACTCACTTCTACCGTGAACTTCGCCTCCTGCGCTAGCAGGGAGCAGGTTCCCAATAAACTGATAAATGTGATGATGAAAATTCTCATGATATTAAAGTTTTATGTCATTCAAATACACTACACAAGCTATTAAATATTTCCAATATTCCTCAATCCTCAATCCTCAATCCTCAATCCTCAATCCTCATTCCTCATTCCTCAATCCTCATTCTCGATTCCATCTACCAATCCTTAGCCGATTTAGATTTTTCTTTTTTGCCCTTCCTCATTTTTTCCTGGACTTTTTGTTCCTCACTATCCATGATTTTGAGTAGGTTTTCAGCTTCTTCCTTGGTCAGGTCTTTTTCTTTGACTTCCTGTTGCTCCTGTTTTTGCTCTTCTTCCGATTCTTGATTCTGTTGTTGCTCTTTCTCTTGGTCCTGCTCTTGATCCTGCTCTTCCTGTTGCTCCTGCTCTTGTTGCTCTTTATCTTGCTCTTCGTCGTTTTCGTTTTTGTCTTGCTGCTGCTGCTGTTGCTGCTGCTGTTGTTGAATCAGCTTGCGCTGCGCAAGAGCCAGGTTCTGCTTAGTCTCCACATCCTTTGGATTGAGGCGAAGTGAATTTTTGTAAGATTCTATACTATTTTTAAAATCCTCATTATTATAATAAGCATTGCCAAGGTTATGGAAAGCATTGGATTTGACTTCGTTATTAGTAGCTTTATCAGCAGCTTCGAGGTATTGCTTGATGGCTTCCTCGTATCTTTCCTGCTGGTATATAGCATTACCAAGATTAAAAGTCCCATTGACAGAAGGTTCTTCGATTAGGGATTTTCGATAGCTTTCTTCTGCTTCATTATAGCTATTCTCCTGGAATTTGGCGTCGCCTTCCATTCGTCGCTGGTGCCCGTTCTGAGCAGAAACAGCCTCGGAGGTCAGGAAGAAGAATAGGGTTAATATTAAATAACTATTTTTCATGTACGTATAAGTTTATAAAGAGAGTTAACAGCAGACATCCCAATTTTTCAATAATTAGAAGGCTATTAAAGGTCAGGCCTTTTTTTAGCTAACCAAAAAACGTAGTGCATATGGAGTACCTAACGGCACTCTATTACGGTAAACCCAGATAAATAAACGAGGGTTGAGTGCCGTCAGGCCTGCCTTGATGAATAGAAAGGTACTCTATATAAAGACACTGCTGGGTTTTGCCCTTGTAATATTGGTTCATTGACCTATGATTCGCATGACTCCTATTAACTCCTTTGGTTCTCCTTAACGCCCTTGCTTTCTAGCGCCTTTAAAAAGATCTTTATCTCCAAGCCACCGGTTTTTTCGATAAGAAAACATAAACTCTATCATTAGAAAAAACAATCCTATGGCGAGGAAATATTGAAAATAACTTTCAAATTCTGAAAAAGAACGGGATTCAAATTCCCTTTTCTCAATCGTTTCAATCTTTTCTTTCAAAGCACTGATTACTTTTTCACCATCGACCAGGTTATAATAAACGCCATTCCCTGCTGCTGCGATATCTGCAAGCATCTGAGGGTTTAGACTTGTTTTTACAGGATTACCGCTTTGATCCATTTTAAAACCCGCCTGTCCTGCGAAATACATAGGGATATAAGCACCGCCCTGCGTACCGACCCCCACGGTAAAAATCATCAGACCATTATCGTTGGCTTGTTTTGCCTGTGCCAGGGTTTCCTCGTCATAATCTTCTCCATCTGTAATGATAATGAGTGCTTTATGATGTTTATTGTCTTCTTCAAAAGAACGCTCGGCAAGAGCAATCGCTTCCCCGATAGCCGTACCCTGGGTTGGTGCCTGGTTAGTATTGGCACTTTTTAAAAATAATTGAGCAGCGGCATAGTCCGTAGTCAGGGGCATTTGTAGATATGCATTGCCTGCAAAAATAATCACTCCCATCCGCTCTCCTTTTAGGCCATCTACCAGATTTTGGCAAAAATTCTTTGCACGCTCCAGCCGGCTGGGACTGATATCCTGCGCCAGCATACTTTGAGAAATATCCAAGGCAATAAAAACGTCTATACTTTCTCTGGTGACTTTTTCTTTTTTAGTACCCCACTGTGGATTAGATAAGGCGGCGATAAAAAAGATCAGCGCTAATAATAATAATATAAATTTGAAAGTATGTTTGTATTTTGATACCTGGGGAGTAAGTTGCTGGATCAGAGATAGCTCACCGAATTTCAGGAAGGCCTTCTTTTGAAAATATCCGGCAACGATAAAGACCAATACCAGTACAGGTATGATGATCAGTAGATTTAGATGGTCGATATTTTCGAATCGAAACATTGGATGATTTAAGATTTAAGATTGAGGATTTAGGATTGAAGAATATTCCTAAATCTTCAATCCTAAATCCTAAATTTTTAATCAATTTATGGAATTGATCTAAGGATCGTATACCTCAATATAAATTCCAGTAATAAAAATATAATTCCAAAGATAACGAAACGATGAAACTCTTCGCTGTATCGTTTGATAGTCGTCACCTCAATTTCAGTTTTTTCTAATTGATCAATGTCATTATAAATTTGTAAAAGACTTTCTTCGTCAGTAGCTCTGAAATATTTCCCGCTGGTAGATTCCGCAATCTGGTTAAGCAATTGTTCATCAATCTGCACATTGGCCAGCCCAAAGATGTATTGTCCGTTACTGTTGCGGCGAACAGGAGTCAGGGCCTGCCCTCTGGAACCCACTCCAATGGTATAAACTTTTACCTCAAACTCTTTTGCAATCTCGGCAGCAGTCAATGGTTGAATATAACCGGCATTATTATCTCCATCAGTCAGGAGAATGACCACCTTACTTTTAGCTTCACTATCCTTGAGGCGGTTCACAGCGGTAGCGAGTCCCATTCCTATGGCAGTACCGTCTTCAAGAATACCGCATTTCAGGCCGGCAAGAAATTCCTTTAGCACCTTATGATCCGTGGTCAAAGGACATTGTGTAAAGGCCTCTCCGGCGAATGCTACGAGGCTGATCCGGTCGTGGGGGCGCTTGTCAATAAAGTCAGCGGCTACCTGCTTACTCACCTCCAGCCGGTCGGGTTTGAAATCCTGGGCGAGCATTGAGCTCGATAGATCCATGACCAGGGCAATGTCTATTCCTTCTGCTTTGATTTCCTGTTCTTTTAGCGTGAGTTGCGGTCTGGCTAGTGCAATCACAAAAACAAGGAAAGCCAATGCTCTGAGTATAGGCAGGATAACTCTTAGCTTGCCACGCCAGGCAGTTGTCCCTTTTACTGCTTCAAGGCTGGACATCTTGATCGTGGGGTATCTTTTATTATATTGATAAAAATACCACAGCCCGAAAAGTGGGAGCAGCGCCAGGAGTATAAATATTCCAGGGTTTACAAAAGTGATATTTTCGAATGTACTCAGCATTTATTTGTTACTTATATATTGCTTAACTTTTTTACGACCACACTATTGACTACCATATCATGTAAGCCTTGTTTTTGTTTATTAAAAAATATCGGCAGAAATGGTAAATATAAAAATAGAAAGGAAAGTGTTTTTATAAAAAATCTCAAAAAAGCTTTGCCGAGGGTAATATTTTTCCCACTACTATGGACTAGTTCAATGCCTAATAATTTTTTGCCTAAGGTCTGTTTGTACTTCGCATGCATATATGCGTAGTAAAAAAAGCCAAAAACAAAATAAGCTATTAGGGGAAGTAAAATACTCCAAACAGCTATTCCGCCATTGTCCTCTTTATTAATCAAAAGACTGCTAATAAAAAGAAGGACAATGATGACAAGCTGAGAAATAAAACTATCTACGACAAAGGCAAGAAAACGTCTGCCCCGATGTGCATATCGAGTAGCTACAATAAATGACCCTTCCACTCCGGGCGTAGCAGACTGTAATTTTTGTTGATCTTCCGCAGAGACTTCAAGCTTGGTCGTCTGCACAATCTCCCCGGCAAAATCCATCAGCCGGCTGTGCATTTCGTCTGGTGGCTTTGCTTTTGCAAATTTCACCATATCTGCCAATTGGAGCATCTCCCGCATTTTTTCAACAAGATCTTCCGGAAACTCTGCTTTTTTTAAAGCGTTTAGAATTTCTCCGGTAGTTGATTCCAATGCGGGGATAGCATAACGGTTTTCAATATACTCTCTACTAATATAAGTCAATTGACTTTGGTAATTTTTTACTTCTCCTTTTTGCCAAAGTTCTGCCGCTTTGAGTTGGTTTAGTTTATGAAAAGCAATTTCATGTGCAGGACGTTTGACAATAGTGATCGGCGGAGGGCCTTGTTTTTTTCTAATAATATAGACAATCAGGGAGGTCACCGCCAGGATAAAAAGAAGGATACCCCCGATAAGATAAAGAACAGGCAGGTAATCTGATAAGCGCCGTTCTTCTTTGATAATGTCTTTGATCGGAGCGATAGCTACCGTGTCTGCGACTTCGTTTGCTGCCAAAGGAGAACTTACCAGCAGCGTAAGTTTGTTCGTCGCCCGGGTAATATTTGTGCCTTTATACGCTAGGTTGAACCTGATCTGCGGAATATAATAAACCCCTTCATCCCAGCAAGTCAAAGTGATATCTTTTCGATAAGTTGTATTGCCGCCGTTTGCCAGTGCTTCCCATTCCGTCTGATCCAGGATTTCCAGAATACCGGGATCTCTTTCTCCTTTGGTAACATCTTTTTCAGAAAAAATAGAATCCAACACAGATAGATCAATCTCCCCGATCACATGGTCAGCAGGATAGGTAGCCTCAAGGTGAAGTTTTGCCTGATCGCCAATCAGTACCTGGCTGTTGTCCAATGCAGCAGAGACGGTGATTTGTGAAAGAACACTTCCGTATCCGATCAATAAGCAAAATATAATAAGAACCTGTTTAGGTTTTGCTTTTGCAGCCCGAAGGATAA
Organism: Saprospiraceae bacterium; assembly: GCA_047619515.1. Lineage (GTDB taxonomy): Bacteria > Bacteroidota > Bacteroidia > Chitinophagales > Saprospiraceae > JAHDHW01. The sequence continues at coordinate 8,285 of JBLHJZ010000081.1, forward strand.
AGTTTAAACAGGTACTAAATATTGGACGTATCATTTTGATCTATTCTTAAAAAACTTCAGTAATGCATTGATATAAGGTTCGTCTGTTTTTATGCTAACGGTATCCGAACCACTTTTAAGAAAAGTAGCCCTGAAATATTTAAAATGATCCTCATACCATTTTGCATACTGGTTGCGTACTGAAGCAAAGGAAGTGTCAATCCAATGAGATTCACCGGTTTCTGCATCTACTGCCCGAACCAATCCGACAGCCGGCAAAGTTTCTTCCCGGGGATCGACGATGTGAATACCGACAATGTCGTGTCTCCTCGAAGCGATCCGTAGCGGATTTTCATAATCCTTTGCGAGGAAGTCTGAAAGGATAAAGCAGATACTTCTTTTTTTGATTATTTTATTAAAATACTCCAAAGCGTTGCCGATATCGGTGCCTTTACTGGTGGCTTCGAAATTGAGCAACTCCCGGATAATGCGTAAAATATGCTGTTTCCCTTTTTTCGGCGGAATAAATTTTTCTGGTTTATCCGAAAAGAAAAGGACGCCTACCTTGTCATTATTATTAATGGCAGAAAAAGCGAGGACGGCACAGAGTTCTGTCAGAATTTCATTTTTCATTTGATTGGCAGTACCAAAAAAGGAAGACTGGCTGATATCGATCAGCAGCATTACGGTAAGTTCTCGTTCTTCTTCAAAAACCTTAATATGCGGATCACCGGTACGAGCAGTTACATTCCAGTCGATATTCCGGACATCGTCACCATATTGATAACCCCGTACTTCACTAAATGACATACCTCGCCCCTTGAATGCACTATGGTATTCTCCGGAGAAAATATGTCTGCTCAAGCCCTTGGTCTTGATCTCTATTTTCCTGACTTTTTTTAGTAATTCACTGGTCTCCATTTTCTTAGTGCTGTTAGCTGTTAGCTGTTAGCCATTGGCTGCCAATGGTCAATAGACAATAGCATCTTAAGGTACTTCGACGGTATTTAGAATTTTATTGATAATGTCTTCCTGTGTGATATTTTCTGCTTCCGCTTCGTAGGTCAACCCTATTCTGTGTCGCAGGACATCATGGCAAACACTTCTGATATCTTCGGGAATCACATAACCACGGCGCTTTAAAAAGGCATAGGCTTTAGCCGCTCTTGCCAGGTTGATACTTGCTCTTGGAGACCCTCCATAGTTGATCAAAGGAGCCAGCTCTTTGAGGCCATACTCTTCCGGGCGTCGGGTAGCGAATACAATATCAATGATATATTGCTCGATCTTTTCATCCATATAGATTTTCTTGATCACCTCTCTAGACCTCAGAATCATCTCCGTGGTCACGACTGCTTCGATTTTTTGGAAAGCTTCCCCTAATAAATTTAAGCGGATAATCTGCCGTTCTTCATCTTTAGTAGGGTAGTCAATCTTCACTTTTAGCATAAAACGGTCTACCTGTGCTTCTGGTAGCGGATAAGTTCCTTCCTGCTCTATCGGGTTTTGGGTCGCTAAAACGAGGAAAGGTTCCTGTAGTTTGAAAGTTTCTTTTCCGATGGTCACCTGTTTTTCCTGCATAGCTTCCAGTAATGCACTTTGAACCTTAGCCGGCGCCCGGTTGATCTCATCGGCGAGGATGAAGTTGGCAAATATTGGCCCTTTCCGTACCGTAAATTCATTTTTGTTAGGATTGTAGATCATCGTACCAATGATATCAGCAGGAAGTAAATCCGGCGTAAACTGAATCCTGCTAAAATCCGCACTGATCGCGGAGGCCAGAGTTTTGATAGCCAGGGTTTTAGCAAGTCCGGGCAATCCTTCTAATAAAACATGTCCTTCGGCCAACAGTCCCAGGAGCAGTCGCTCAATCATATGGTGTTGTCCGACAATAACCTGAGCCGTTTGCTCATTTAACTTTTCAACAAAAGCACTTTCAATGTATATTTGTTGATTGATGGCTTCAATATCTACTGATTGTTGCATATTACACTAAATTTGTATTGTTCAAAGAAACGTCTGGAAAATCCTTATGTTTCTCAACGTTAGCTCATAGAGTATGTTTGGAGTTTGGGCTTCGAGCCGAAAACTGGCAGTTTTTTGCTTAAACGAAGCTCATTTTTTAGTGCATACCCGTAGGTACGGACTGTAAAAATAGCTGAAGTATAAGCGAAAAAATGACGTTTGCAGGCCGAATGCTAAACTCCAAACATGCTCTTAATGAAGAGAAAGAAAATAATATTGCGTTGCTCTTCTTTAAGGGAGCGCTAATTTCTAAAATTTTGCTATAAATTTATAATTCAATTGCCTGATTCTGGTTTATATCGTAATCTAATTACTAAAAACACGCTACACTCAGGCACCGTTCAAAAAATATAAACAGAATGAGGAGAATAGTTCAAATAAAAATAATTTTAGTAGCCTTGTCGGGGCTGTGGTTTACTACCCATGCTATGAGCCAGGACTTATCCGGAAAGGAGAGAAAAGCCATTGCTACACAGGCTATCAAAGATTTGGCTGGAGGAACACTGATTCTTCGGCTGAAAAGTAAGCATAATAAGATCACAAAACTGGAAGAGTTATTAGCAACACCTGATATCAAAGCATCCACGCGTACTAAATTAAGCGAAGACCTGGAGTCGACTATTGATGAAAGAAATCGGTTTAATAGATCATTGACCTATGCGTTTGAAGAGTATTATAGCTTTTCAAATATCTACTATATATATGATACGGCGAGTGTAAGCCTGATAAATGGACAACGAAGCGGGATTTTTTTAAACGAAGATCTTGAATTGGATCTGACTATTGAAATTCCGGAAGGCATTTTCTTTGTACTCAAGGTGGGTACGACAGATTCTGCTTCGACTACCGGCGTGGAAGCCTTAGTAATGATGGACCGTAATCTGAAAGACCTTGCCGCTCCCTTTCCATATTATGTGAGGGTTAACAGTATTGGTCGTTTGTTTACCCGTATTTTTAATCATAAAAAGCTGGTCAAAAAAGACTCAAAGAAGATTGTTCAAAAACTGGAGTCTAATCTGCAGAGATACAACACAGAGGTGAGAGGTGAGAGGTGAGTA
>JBLHJZ010000082.1:0-11325 GCA_047619515.1 Saprospiraceae bacterium
TTTAAGTAAATTTTAAGTTTCATACATTAAAAGGGTTTGATTAATTAAATAAGTTGTTTTTATAATTCAATTCCCATTTCATTTTTATACTGCTTGCAAAAAAAATAGAGCGAACAAGCAGCTCAAAATTTAAAATGAGAAATAAATTCAAAATCTAGTTTCAGGAGAAATGTTGAAGGATAATAATCTATCTTGCCTTAGTGTGGTCAAAACACTTAGCATTTGTAAAAGTCTACAAAAAGTTCCAATTAACAAAGTATAATGGAAGTAAATTTTTTGTAGCTATTTACAAACAAAATAAAATTAGGATTTCAGATTGGTAGTTTGAATAAAAATTACGATCAAAGATAGAAATTAATCTTTCATTTTATTAAATTCAACCATATTATTATAGCTAATTTGTCGATGTCCTTGCGAAGATTGATCTGAGCAGCGTTCTGTCTTGGTCAGCAGGTACCTAAAAACCTTAATCAAACATATGAAGCGTCTTCTATTTATTCCCTTTATCCTCCTTATCATTCTCCCTAAAGGCACTTCACAGCATAATTTAAGCGGTCAAAAAAAGGTCGAAATCCCCTTTCAGTATGAAAATAATTTCATTATTGTAAATATCGTTTTTAATAAAATACTGCACTTTAAGTTTATTTTTGATACGGGAGCAGAGTACACTATATTGGCCAAGCGGGAGTATGCGGATTTATTAGGAATCAAATACGATAAAGAGTTTAAGATTATAGGTGCTGATATGTCAACAGAATTAACTGCTTATCTTGCAAGGGGAATAAACTTAAAAGTTGGTGATATCGAAAACCCCCACCAGGATTTCCTAGTCCTGGGGGATGATTATTTCAAGTTTGAAGCGCTGACAGGAGTGAAGGTACATGGGATTCTTGGTGCCAATTTTTTTAGCCGGTATATAGTAAAAATTGATTATCGCAAGAGAGTAATCACCTTGTATGACCCTCAATACTTTGTCCCCCCAAAGGGATTTGAAGAAATTCCGATTTCTGTTTATAAGCACAAACCCTATATTCAAGTTGATTCAAAACTTTTTGCTTCCGATTCTACTTCGCGCATCAAATTGCTCATCGATTCTGGGGCTAGCCTCACACTATTAATCTATACGGATACGGATGCAGCATTAAGATTACCAGAAAAGGTAGTCAGGGCAAATATTGGCCAAGGTCTTGGAGGATTTATAAAAGGAAGTATGGGGCGGTTTTATGAAATAAATCTTGGTCCTTTCCCACTCAAGGATCTTGTGGCTAGCTACCAGGAGGTTTATGCTTCTATGGATACCTCTGAAATGAATAGCAGGAACGGGCTTTTGGGTAACATGATTTTAAGCCGATTTGATGTCATCATAAATTATTACCAACAAAAAATGTATTTAAAACCTAATAAAAATTATAAAAAAGGCTTTAAATTCGATAGGAGTGGCATGATATTCCTCGCCAGTGGCAAAAAATTAAATACTTATACCATTAATTATGTAGTTCCGGGTTCTCCTGCTGACGAGGCTGGCATTATGGAAGGAGATCAAATAAAGCAAGTCAACGGCCTTTCTGTTAAGTTTTTGACGATGACGAATATTGTCCGAAAACTACAGGGTAAAGTTGGCAAGAAAATAAAAATACGCCTTTCCAGAAATGGTGAAAAAATAAAAATAACTTTTAATCTCAGGGAAATTATATAAGTGAGGATTTGAAATTGAGGATTTTGTATTTGAGATTTATGGGGGCTGTAGGGAAAGAATATTGTTTGTTAAGTCCTTTATGTGAAAAACGGCGGAAATATCGCTGGAATCCCTTTGGTATTTTTGTTAAAAAATTGTATATTTGCAATCCATTTTGAAAATTGAAAGAATTTTCAAAGAATTATTCACTTATAAATCACAGTTTAATGTTCGCAATCGTAACGATAGCTGGTCAACAATTTAAAGTTGAGGAAGGTCAGGAGATCTTCGTCCACCAGTTAGAAGCTAGCGAAGGGGATAACGTCTCTTTTGATCAGGTGCTCCTGATTGAAAATGACGGTAAAACTTCCGTAGGCAAGCCGGTAATCAGCGCTGCATCTGTTGGCGCAACGGTGCTCGGGCACCAAAAAGGCGATAAAGTAATCGTCTTTAAAAAGAAGCGTAGAAAGGGGTATCGAAAGAAGAATGGACACCGTCAATGCTTTACTAAAATTAAAATTGACAGTATTAAAGGTTAAATTTTAAAATTTTTCCTTATTCTCTTTTAATTCTCATTATTACATCTTATTTTTAATCATTGTAAATAGTTACAAATGGCACATAAAAAAGGGGTAGGTAGTTCAGATAACGGACGTGATAGTCAAAGTAAGCGATTAGGCGTAAAGCTTTTCGGCGGTCAAAAGGCTATCGCTGGTAATATTATCATCCGTCAAAGAGGTACTAAATTCCACCCAGGAGAAAACGTAGGAATGGGTAGAGATCATACTCTATTTGCTTTAATAGACGGTACAGTTGGCTTTAAGAAAAGAAGATTGAACCGTACTTTTGTTAATATTATTCCTTCTGGAGAAGTTCAGGAGACTATAGCAAAAGTAAAACCTGCTAAAACAGTAAAAGCTCAAGCAGCTCCTCAAACAGTGGAATCAGCTCCTGAGACTTCTGTAAAAGCAGATGATTTGAAAAAAGTAGAGGGTATCGGCCCTAAAATATCAGAATTGCTTAATAATGCAGGAATTACAACCTTTGCACTATTAGCAAGTACTGAAGCCGCTAAAATCAAAGAGGTTTTGGCAGCAGCCGGTAGTCGTTACGCTTCTCACGACCCAACAACCTGGCCAGCTCAAGCTAAAATGGCAGCAGCAGGTGAATGGGATAAATTGAAAGCATGGCAAGATGAGTTGGACGGTGGTAAAGTTGTCGATGCTTCTTCGGAAGGAGAATAAAATAGTTTTAGTTTTCATAGCTTTATATTTTTTGTTGTTAGCCCTATCTCTCAGATAGGGCTTTTTTTTATGCTTATTGTTAAATATTGCTAAAGGCGAGCTTCTTTTTCAAACACAAAGAGCCTCCTTGCTAAGCAAAGAGGCTCTTTGTAAAGTGTGGTATCTGGTATTATATAATCCTCGCCTGGCGCATCACGCCTAAAAAATTATGCCAGCGAATATTTACTTTCTTCAAAAAATTATTAGTGGGCGCGTTATTTAAATTTTTGATCATTTGTGCTCTCTGCGTCTCATCGAAATCAGTCAATTGATAGATATTAGAAAAAGACGTCCCGTACTTCATATTAAAATAATCCAAAAGATCCTCCTGTACAAGAATATGAAATTCGTTGAAATATTGAAAGGCGGGCCTCCCAATTCCTTTCAATTCTAAAAAGCTCTTTAAAATCCAATGTTCAAAAAGGTGCTCCACCCTTGGAATATAAAAACAATCGAGCTCTTTCACTCTTTTGGCCATTACTTCTTTTTCATCTAAATAGATCAATGATTTGTAGGTAAACTTATGAACGAAGTTGATGATCCGCTCGGTATTATCCTTAAACTTCAAGACGGCTTTTGAAGATTTGAAAGAAGAAGCAACCGTAATACTGGCTAAATCAGCTATCTGATTCAAGCCATCTATCATAGGTTTTAGCTCCTCACTATCAAAAAGGATATCAAAAGTAGTGGAACGATCCGAAGTCGGATTCAACAAAACATAATTGGTGGATGCTAAATGATCGAGTAAGGTTTTCTGAAAATCTGAGATTGTCTTCATTGCTATATTTACTAAATGTTGTTTTGTCAGGCGAGCTAATTTTTAACCATGCAAAAATGCTGCCTATATTGAAACATTCAACTTTGTTTTATTATATGAAGAAAGTAACGCTATTAGAATAGAATAAATTCGAAGCTGTCGGCTTTATTTCAAAAAATTAAATCTTTGCTAAGACTTTGGTTTCAAGCCACCCTTTTTCTCCATTGCTCAGCCGGATTTTTTTCCAGGCTCCTATCTCATCCAGTATCCAAAGGCTGGTACCTTCATGTAGCTCCAGGAGATTTTCACTGACCTCATCCGGTGCACTTTTGAGGTTGATTTGTCTGACCATGATCACGGCTCTCTTAGAATCCTTTAAATTTTTAGCAACACTAAAACCCAATGAAAAGGGAAGGATACTAATCAAAAGCAAAATGACTCCGGCAATAAATCCTTGCTTCCTTATTTTTCTATTCCTGCCCCTTAGCCATAGTATCAATCCGGCAATCCCGGACCAAAGTATAAGCAGGCCAAGTATGCCCCAACCTCCCGGACTCGCTATCTTTTGACTCTCCCTCCACCATCGAGTCACAAAAAAATCGGGGATAACATCAAATTGGTCCGGCAATGCTTTTTGGACTACCTTCAAATTATATAAAACATCCTCATCTCCGGGATTCAATAATGCCGCCTTTTCATAATGAAGCACCGCATTGCCCACTTGGTTTAATCTAAAATAAGCATTAGCCAAATTATAATGCAAGTCAGCACATTGATAGTCTTCCTGCAATAATTGTTCATATTGCTTAACCGCAGTATTGAAATCTCCGGTCTGATATGCCTCATTAGCCGATTGAAAAACGGATGGATTGTTTTCAAAAGCAAATAATTGACCTGAAAAAAAGAGTAGAAATAAGCTAAATTTTATATGTTTCATTTTCGTTAAAATCGAGTTCCTTCTTTTAATATGACCGCTGGCATCACCGCTTCGGGTCTCGGTTTAGTGACATTATCAAACAAATCCTCTAATGACTTCGGTTTATTCTTAATCTCCCATTTAAACCCCTCCAGGAAATAATCTCCCTGATCAACCTTATCCAAAGGAATATAGTTACCTGTGGGTTTATTATAATAATGGATGGTTTCTATTTTATTATTCCCAAAGTATAATATCATTTCGCTACAAATGGTTTTATTCATACCAACATAAGCATCTTCTTCATCCAGGATATAATAAATAGTCTCTGCACTGCCCTCTACGTCCATTCGCGCCAGGTTCTCCTCTTTAAAAAATGCAGTGATCTGTTTTCCTTTTATCTGATTGAATAATATTTCATCCGGCGAATTTATAATAAATGATTTGTCCTGTAAAAATATTTTATCCATTTTTTTATTCGCCAATTGGATTTGCATGGTATCTGCCATAAACTGCGTAGAATCAGACCAAATAATAGGATTTTGGTAAAAATGGAAAACTGAATCCGCAGTGCTATATACCAATGAATCACAAATTCCCTGAAGATCGCTTTTGAAAATACGGACATCTTTATAAGCCAAAAGTGTCCGGAGGCTATCCCCTGGATTAGCCCTAAGCGAAACCAACGTGTCTGAAGTCATAAATAAAGAATCACCATCAACCATAGAAATTAATAATGGCCGACCTCCGCGTGCAAGAATATAATCTGTTTCTTTATTATAGTCTGCCTCCTCACATACGATAGTTATATTCTCTGATGTATCTACCCATATTACATTTCCTGTCGCATGTCCCAAACCATTTTTATCATCAAAATTGATATTGTCGGCGTTCAGGATGGTTGATCCATCGAGTACCGTCGAGCGCCCTGTAGTATTATAGCTCTCCTTTTGCTTATTATAAACAATAATTTCAGATTCTATATGCTGTGTCTCACTATCCACGATCGCATTACCTTCCATCCTGGTATTCTCTGATTGTTCTTCATAAATAATCTGGTCGGCTTCTGCTCTTTTATCATTTTCTTTAAACTTTGCATGACCTTTTAAAATAATTTCTTTGAGTACCCCATCATAAATAATCGTATCTGAAGTGCCTTGTTGATCTTCTTTTATAAATTGTGCATTATTATATAATTTGGCATTTCTGGTCTCCGTATTATAAAAACCGTCTTCGCAGTAAATTTTACTTTTGTTTTGATCAATTCTTGTAGGACCGAGGAAGGTGGCAATCTTGCTTGCTAAATTATATTTCAATGTATCACAAACCATTGAAAATTTTTCGTTCACCACAAATACGGTGTCCTTAAAATAAGCTTCATCCAGATCGACATAATAATAGCCTCGTCGACTTGTAAGCTGGGTAGAATCTACTGTCAGGGTTGCTCCGGTATAATAGGTGGCAACTTTTGTTTTCAGATTATACCTCATGCGTTCCGTAAATAGCTGCTTCCCCTTGTTTGTCAGGCTTACATTGCCAAATAGGTCAGCTATTTTATCATTGCCAAGATAAGAGAGCGAATCAGCATAGATAGAGAGAGAGTCCCCTTGTTGGATCAGGACATTCCCATAAGCAATGAGATTGTTTTGTAACACATATAGAATTGCCGTATCACAAGACATAAATGTCGATCCCTGTCGGAATTCCACTTCTCCCTTAAGGTACCTGACCTCTTCACCATTCTCCTGAAAACTCTGCACCATATTGGAATATTCCAAGATCACTTTTTCTGCCTTGGTCGTATCCACCGTTTCCTGAACATTGGTACTTGTCTGCGCAGAGAGCATCAGTGCGATACTCCAAAATAGTATACTAAAATAAAATCTTGTCTGTTTCATTGCTGCTATAACGTAAAACAATTTAAACAATTACGTATTAACCATCATGTCCGCTGCTTCTTCTCCAACCAGTGTACCGATAGCTACGCCCATCCCTCCCAGCCTTACAGCGGTGTAAATATTATTTTCGATACAGCTCAAAATCGGTTGCTTTTGACTGCCGACCCCTAGTATCCCGCTCCACCCCTTGTCGATTTCGTAAGGCACTCCTGGTAAAACTATCGTATCCAGCAGACTGACCAGGGCATTCCGGATAATGGAAGTATGACCAAATTGATCAGTTGTTTCTTCTTCCTTGGCCAAGGTTCTTCCCCCGCCAATTAAAACCCGGTTTCCTACATTCCTAAAATAATAATATCCTTTATCATAATGAAAACAGCCTTTCAAGGCCAGGCCGGAAATAGGCTCGGTAATCAATACCTGGTTTCTGGCTGGAACAACATCCAGTTCGGGCAACAGTCGTTTTGCAAATCCGTTCGTTGCCAGCAGCACTTTCGCCGCTTTTATTTGCAATTGATGATTACATTTCAAAACCACTCCCTTATCTGTATTCTCCATATCCAGGACTTCCATCCCTGAGTAAATTTCAACTCCAGCAGCTCTAGCCATATTCAGCAGGGTTTTCATCATCTTTCCGGGATTGATTTGTCCTTCTGCTTTATTGTGTATCAAATGGGATACTTGTTTAAACCCAAAAGATCCTATTTTGTCATCTTTAATTTCAAAAACATTTCCCTCCTTTATTATGGGGTGGAGAATCTGATTAAAATGATCCAGTTGATTTTTACAATCCTCAAAATCGGCTTTCTCAGTTGCTTTAAAAAGTTCGTAGCCGCCAAAGCTTTGATAATCCAAAGCCCCTTCTCCTACTCTGCTGCGCAAGCGTTGAAGTCCTCTCCATCGCTTTTCTACCAAGGCAAAAACTTCGTCCTCAGATTGTGTTTTCAGGTCATCGAGCAATTCGGTCATACTACCAAAGCAAGCAAAACCTGCATTCTTCGTACTGGCACCCAAGGGCAGGATTCCTCTTTCAATAATCGTCACCCGCCAATCAGGTTTTAATTCCCGCAAGCGGATAGCGGCATTCACCCCGACGATGCCTCCACCAATAATCGCTACATCGATTTCGTCAAAAAAGACTGTTTTCTCCCAATGGCTCCAATAATTATTCTCTGGCATAGAGCGCAAAGTTAATGATTAATTACTTGGAGAAAAATGGGAACAGGTAGAATGGTAAAAAAGGGTTGAAAGGTCCCATCTTTGCTACCCTTTCTATCCTTTCCACCAAATATCTTAAGCATTTAATCTTTGACTATTGACTGCTGATATATATCTTTGCAGCAATAAAACCTAATAAAATGATTCAACGAATTCAGTCTATATTTTTACTACTTGCCGCTGCTTGTGCGTTTTGCTTATTTGCTTTTCCTTTTGGTACTACCGAAAGTCCTGTGATCGACTCCTCAATCTATGATGACGGTATTTACAACATTCAGGACAGCGTGGCATTACTAGCTTTGTTTTGTGTTGCCGGGGGCTTGACTTTTATAAGTATTTTTTTATTTAAAAACCGCCGGACACAACTGTTACTTGGCAGGTTGGCTATCATTGCCAATATCATTGGGTTTATAATGGTTTTGATATTTTATTTCAATAATGCCAGCGAGCTTCAAAATATCAATGATGAGGAAAATGTAATTGGCTTTTCTCTTCCAATAGCATTTCTTGTCTTTGCGTTTTTATCGCAGTGGTATATCAATAAGGATGAAAAATTAGTAAGCTCTATGGATAGACTCCGATAGATAGAAGCAGGTAAACAAAAAAAGCCGATTCGTATAACGAACCGGCTTTTTTATATTTTCATAATTAGATTACTTAGGCTTATTACGAGCAGAATAGTTTACAATCAATTGGCCTGACTTTCGGAGCTTGGTTTTCACATCCTGGACAATCCCCATCGTAACCTCTCCATCTACTTTTAAAGAAGATGTAATACGACTACGTTTGTTCTCCGGGACTTTGATTTTATGCTGTTCCAAAAATACCGGGATATCACTGGTTGTAGAAAATTTGTCATTCAACTGAAGTCTTGGCGCTGTACCATATTCTTCCTGAAACTTCAACAGGGGCTTTCCGATATACAGGTAGTTTACCAGAGATTTTTCCTCAAGCTTTGTCAATTCCGTAGCTTCAGGGGTGGTGACTTTAAGCTTCAACTCAGAATCCCGAAGTACAGTAACAACCATGAAAAAAAACAGCAACATGAAAATGATGTCCGGGAGTGATGCAGTTGAAACCTCCGGAGATGCTTTTCCTCTTTTTTTCTGAAATTTAGACATAATTCATTTTTTTAGTGGCATAATAATGAGGTAGCTTTCGACGAAAAATAAATACCAATATTATTCTTGCCCGAATGCCGTAGGTTCCGCTTCCGATAGCACAAGTGGAAACTTGGCCCGAACGGCTTTTTTCATACTTACAGGAAGATCATCTCCATACGGCTTTCCATACATGCGCTGACTTTCTTCGTTCCAAAGTTCATTATAAGCTGCTTTCAATTCATTATAAACATTCAGGTAAGTTTTGTAACTAGTCCCCCTGTCATTTTTCAATGAAATAATAGCTCTAGTAGGACTTTCAGAAAGATCCTCCCGTTTACCCGGATTGGCAATAAACTCTTTTGCCCTGGTTCTAAGTTCGTCAATTCTGGCAATTTCACCTCTTACAAGTAACTGGTTTTGAGCGTTTACCAATACTGAGAACACATTTCTTGTTTTCAGTTTAGTAATATCAGGCTCTTCCTCAGACCAAGGTGGTAAGGCTACACGAATACCCTTATCCTCAACAATCTGAGTGGTGACCAGGAAGAAGATCAATAACAAGAAGGCAATATCTGCCATTGATCCTGCATTAATCTCGTTTTTCATTCTACTATTACTTCTAGCCATAGTGATTTACTTAAAGAAGTTTACAACTTCCAATACAATAAATGAAATAAAAGCGACTACGGTAAGAATGACAGCAGTCCAAAGCCCTCCAACGATGAATCCATTTTGTCCGGCAGTAATTTTATTCTTAATCAGAAGATTCCCTAAAAAGGTGCCTTCCGGCTCAAAATCAGCACCCATATACATAACTAAAAAGAGAGCACCGACGATACCTACACCGATAAGGAGTCTGATGTTGCCTTTAAAATTCGTAACTATATTGAGTAGGATAAATGCAATCATCCCGATAGTGCAAATGACGATTAGCGCAACAGAAGCGGTAATTCCAAAATTGAAAAGATTAGACTCCCGAGCAGTCGTCTTTGGGTCGAGCATACTAAATTCCTCTAATCCTGTGAAAACAATCACCAGAAAAATAACTGTAATCGCCAAGCCCACGAAAAACGAAATAGTCTGCCCGTTTTTTGTTAAAAATTTATACATAATGCGACTTTTTAATTATGTTATTTAAATACATTATTACTAGCCATCACATCGACTAAAGCGATAGATGCATCTTCCATCTTGTTTACAATACTATCAATCTTAGAGATGATATAATTATAAAAAATCTGAAGAATAATTGCTGAGACCAAACCAAATACGGTCGTTAAAAGTGCCACTTTGATACCACCTGCTACAACAGATGGAGAAAGATCTCCTACTCTTGCGATGTCATCAAATGCCTGAATCATACCGATTACCGTTCCCATAAACCCGAGCATCGGGGCGATAGCGATAAATAGAGAAATCCAAACCAATCCTTTTTCAAGATTACCCATTTGAACAGCACCGTAAGAAACGATAGCTTTTTCAACAGCTTCTGGTCCTTGTCCTGCATTTCTAAGTCCTTCATAAAGAACGCTTGCAGTAGGCCCCTGAGTAGATTTGGCAACTTCCATGGCGCCATTGACATCTCCTGCCTTAAGACTTTCATCAATCCTCTGAAGTAATTTGTCTGTGTTGGCACTCGCAATATTCAAGGTAATAATACGCTCGATACAAAATGCTAAACCAAGAATCAAACAAATCAATACAAAACTCATGAATCTCCAGTCACCATCAATGAAATATTGTTTCAAAATCTGGTAACCTCCAACAGCTTGATCTGCAGCTGCTTCATCTTGGGCTAGTAGTTCAGTTGCTCCCGAAAAAATTGCAATACCGAACACAAGCACTAGTGCTAATAATTTTCGCATAATCGAATAGGTTTTACGAATGTTTTAAATTTGTTAGTTAGAAAATATGTTTGTTTTTCAAGGCTTGGCCTTTAAAATTAAACTTTGCCGTTTTTTAAATAGCTCCAAAATTTTCAGCTATTCTGATCCTCGTATTTATTTTTGCGGAGAAGGAGGGATTCGAACCCCCGGTACGCTTTTGACGCACACACGCTTTCCAAGCGTGCCTCTTAAGCCACTCGAGCACTTCTCCAATATAAGCTTGAAAATTACACAAAAGAATCCTATAATATATTATTGTAAATTTTATTTTTAAAAAAAATTATGGCCAAAGGAAATACTTTCAAACCCTGCCGACACAAAAATTGTAAATTAAAGTAACTTTTCAAAATTTTTCTAATAAACATCTTCATAATTGCTAACATTTATTCGAAATAGGAAGCATTTGCCATCTTATATCGCTCCTGTCCTGCTACTGCTTCATGTTTTAGGACTAGTTCTTAAAAACCTTTAATGCATTTCGACTAGTGAGCTCCGCAACTTTTTCCAGAGGTGTTTCTTTTACAGATGCTAATTTCTCTGCGATTGGGTGTATGTAAGCACTTTCATTTCTTTTTCCTCGAAATGGAGT
>JBLHJZ010000083.1:0-11299 GCA_047619515.1 Saprospiraceae bacterium
AGTAATTTCTCAAATGGAAATTCTGCCTTCTTTATGCGAATTACTTTTTGAAGCAAAATCTACACTTTTGCCTTATAGTAACCTGGTGTGAACTGAAAAACTTTCCATACTTGTCACCCACCAATCTTCAAGAGCGAATTTGGTTATTCTTTCGTCTTCCTTATTGTCGGTTTAAAATGAACGAGTTAGTCCGCTTATAATAAAATAGTTGTTTTTGCATATTTGCCCTTCGGCAAGGAGATATTCTTTTTTTGGATTTTACCCTTTCGTAAAAGCTATCCACCTCAGCATCATCAAACTCGACATATCTCCTGAAAGACCTTTTTAATTGCTCTTTCATTAATTGTCTTTTTTATTAATGCTAACGGGAAAGCCGTACCTGTCGTGCCGGCATTAGGAGGCATGTTCGTGGTCACGGCTTGTTATTTTCCCGGCTTTCTAACACCAAAACATATGATTTTTTAATATGATAATTGCCCTAATATATTTCTTTAAATAGCTTCAAAACCTTATCTATTTTCTGTTCAGGAGTATTCTCCAAAATGTATGAAATCAGATCTTCAGATGTAGCATACCTATCAGTCTTGCATTTTATTTCCCCATTTCGGTTATTCCAATCTTTGATAAACGATCGCAAAGCTTGGTTGACCTTATCCTCACCAATATATTTTTGCAGGTTATACATTGCTATTATTCCTTTATTATAATAGATGTATTCTTCGTTTCCCACTAAGTACAATGGTACTTCCTCTATTTTTGCTTTGCCCTTGCCCTTATCATATAAGTCCTGTTGGTGAGCGATTAATTTGTCCACTTTTACTTGTGAAAATTGATTCTTAAAAACCATCAAAGCGGAGTACTGCGATAATGTTTCTAATACAAAACTTCGACCTTTGACATTAGCTGTTTCAACTTGAAGACCCCACCACTGATGTGCTACTTCGTGAGCGGTCACAAAGAATGTCATATCCACATCAGTGGAATCATCTATATCAAGCAGGAAGCCTATTGATTCTGAAAAGGGAATAGTATTCGGGAAGGACTGGGCAAAGTCTTCGTAACGAGGAAATTCTACAATTCTCAATTGTTGATCCGGGTAGGGAGAAAAATTTGAAGAGTAGTAAGCAAGAGAAGCTTTCATCCCATTCATCATTCTATCCAAATTGTAGGTGTGTCTCGGATGATAGTAAATCTCAAGATCAACAGGGGCTTGGTCAGCCTGATTCTTGGGATGCCATTGATCTTGCCGTAGCTCATATCGACCTGATAGTATAGCGTAGAAGTTGATCATCGGTCCGTTGCTGTGGTATTCGAAGTAATTGCGGTTTTCTTTTTCCCATGTTCTGATCAAATTACCTGAAGTGACTGCAGTCTGATCAATATTGGTTCCTATAATGATATTGGTTCTCACGCCATAAGAATCACTTCCTGATCTAGCTACCTGGAGTTCATTAATATCATCAATTTCTGCTTTTATAGGTCTTGGTGCCAAAGCATAGATTTTACGTTCGGACTCATCTCCCAGTTCATATTTCTTATTATATCCCAGCGTTGGGAATTCGTTGTTTCGAATAAATGTGCCATTGTGCAAGACTGAACTAACAGCGCCACTAGTGTTAAACCCTTTTGGTCTCAATACCTGCTCAAAGTGCATAATTAAAGAGTCACCCGACTTTAGAGGAGTAGATAATTTATAAATGATATATTCGAACGCTTGATATTGACTATCTATGGTAACTGGTGCAGAAAAGGATACACTATCTAGTGTAATATCTGATTCAATCAATTTCTGAATATGTATCTCACTGATTGGAGACGCTTCTTCATTTTTTAAGGTATACTTTCCCACCAGGTCATAAGACCTTTCATCAGGATATAGTTCTACCTGTAGATTTGCTGCTGTAATCTTTAGCTGTGGTTGGTATTCAAATTGCTTTAAGGTTTTTTCATAGTCTGCTCTATAACTTTGCGCTTCTTCCGCTGTCCAAACTTCATTCAACACATTAGTCTGATAAAAAACATAACTGCCAACAAGCATAAAAAGTAAGAGAATAAAACTGGCAAATATTTTGGTTTTCTTTGAGAGCCTGGATCTTACTTTTTTAAGTCTATGTATCATTTTTACATCTACGCCACGTCCTGATATCAATGATGCAATGATCAGAGCTAACGTACCGAATATCACCCAATAAAACTTCGTCCATAGGTATGGAGTCATGAAGTGACCATAACCGTTCATCTCAGAATATGCTTTTAATGCTCCGCCTCCAAAATTGAACAACACATGGTTAAAACCTAAAGAATCCAAAGCGATCATTACAATGAAAAAAATCAAAGTGACCAATATCCCCAAGAACTTACTATTGACCAGAGATTGGATGAAAAAAGCAGCAAAAGTATAGACCACTAAAAATGGAAGTATCTCAATGAAGAAGCCAGAAAAGTATACTGGGAGATCAAAATGGTAGTACCCTTTCATCATTTGAAAAGCTATACCAGATAGAATCAGAGATAGCATGAGTATTATATAGGCTCCAATTAACGCTGTCATTTTACTACTCAAACTGACAAATGAAGAAATGGGTGTAACATCACTCATCAGATTCAATCCCACGCTATGTTCTTTCCAATAAAGTTCTCCAGAATAAAACAAAAGAATAATGATAAAGAAGTATAAAGACTGCTCTTGCAACTCTTCGACGATGAAGTAAGTAGTTGGATAACTGTCCACCCCGTATACTGTACCTAAACTAATCGAGTTTACAATAATTATAATTACTCCACAGATCACAATCGCCCAAAAGGAAGTCTCTTTGAGCAAAGATTTGCTATAAAAAATTGACATCGTAAAAAATTGAATCACTTTTGATTGCCAACCATATTGGGGAGTTGCATTTGGTAAATCTATATCAAGGATTTTATTTATAGGTTCAAAATTTACTTTTGACCTGGAGGATTTTCTAGATTCCCGAGGGGTAGAAAAATTGAATCTAAAGTATCCAATCCACATTACCAAGATGCCTAATCCTATCCAGAACATTTTATTTACCATAAGGATCCCACTAAATGGTAGAAGTAGCGCATTCTTTTCTGCCACTGTCCAATCTTTGCTCAGTTGAGTAATCGTAGTCAGTGAAAATGGGTCTAGCACAGCCTGTAGATAATCGTTAGTGATCGCCTTGGTCAGCAAGAAGACGACAAAGAGTATGATGCCTTGCGTGTAGACCACTAGCAGTTTTCTGCTCAATGTTCCAGTCACAAAAAATAGAGCTGCTCCGAAAAATAAGGTGGGTAGCACTATAGATGGGAATATAGTAAAATAGGTTGTAAAGCTAAATGGGAGCATTTCAGTATCCAGATGCCAAGGGAGAAACTCACCTATCATCATACCCAATGGAATTCCACAGAATATGATAATTAGGATTAGAAATGATCCGAGAAATCGACCTATCAGCAAATCAGATTTCTTGATTGGAGTAGTATAAATGAGAGGAGTGATCTGGTATTGGTCATCTCGAATCATCGGCATACCCATGATCATCGAAGCCAATATCATGAATATCCCTGTGATAGCTCCCATCGTCTTTCCGATAACGAGAGGTGCATTCTTTTTGACCAAGCCGATTTCTACGCCCTGTAAGATAAAGTCCACTCCGAACACCGAAAATACCAATAGGAAAAAAAAGAATAAGTAAGTCTCAGGCCTCCTCAATCTATACTTGAGTTCAAATTTGAATATCTCGTACCACATGTTGGATTAGTTTTAGTTTAAATTTATTTAGACAATTGTGTAAAGTAGACTTCTTCGAGGCCAACTGAAGATGGTAGGAAGCCAGCACCTGGATCCGATTCGCTTAGAATTTGGATGAGGGGTTGGCCAAGGTAATGCTGTTCATTGATGACCTTGTATTCTCTTTTGTAATTAGCCATCTCACTTTTTTGAATCGTCTTTTGATACACTTGACCCTTGATCTGCTCTATCAGTAAAAGTGGCTCACCCTCTAGAACAACCTGGCCTTGATTGATGATCGCCATTCTGGTACAGAGTTCTTTTACATCATCCACGATATGAGTGGATAGTATGACTATAGCTTGCTCGCCAATCTCGCTCAGTAGATTGTAGAATTGATTCCTTTCCTTCGGATCCAAACCCGCTGTGGGTTCATCCACAATGAGCAATTTTGGATTGCTGAGCAATGCTTGTGCTATGCCAAATCGTTGCTTCATCCCGCCAGAAAATCCTCCTAAGTTTTGATGTCGTACTTTGTATAAGTTGGTTTTTTGCAGCAGGGCATCGACTATCTCTTTCCTTTGTGTTCTATGAGTCAATCCCTTTAAGATGGCAAAGTGATCCAGAAGATCATGAGCTGATATCTTTGGGAATAAGCCGAATTGCTGTGGGAGATATCCTAAGACTTTTCTTACCCGCATTTTTTGAGACAGGAGATCTAAATCATTGAGCATAATTTCCCCTTCGTCAGCATCTTGTAAGGTAGCTATAGTTCGCATGAGGGTAGATTTGCCCGCTCCGTTGGGGCCTAATAGACCAAACATACCAGTGGATATTTCTAAGTTGATACCTTTTAATGCTTTGACCTGGTTACTATAGGTTTTGGATAGATTTGAAATGATGAGCTTGTCCATAATTTTTATTTTTATGACAGCAAACCTAATATGATTCATAATGACAAAGAAAAAAAGGTGATCAACGGAGCTCATTCAGGTGTGTAAAGCTATCCAGGCATTGCTTAGGTTGTTCATCACCGAATTTGTATATTTTATACGCTAATCATGGATGTTTGTCAAATTACTTGGGGAGTAATGTTGCATCTCAAAAGTCAGGTCAATCCTCATTTCTTTTTTAATACTTTTAATACTTTGTATGGACTGGTAGAGAAGAATCCGAAGCGCTGAGCTATTTAATAAAAACTAAGCATATTAAAAGTATAGAGGGCAACAGAATTCTTATACAGGAACATGAGGTGCCGATTGGCAAGATGTACAAGACAGGAATTAACCGCTTATTGAGCTAAGGGACAGGTATACATTGTTGCAGGCAGACTTTCGATTTTCCGTTCTTAACTTATATCAACCCTGCAAAGATACTCACATAATAAATCCCTGCCAATACAAATACCCCGCCTGCTACATAGCGCATTACTCTTTCTATTTTGGTTATTTTATTAAAAACAACACTGACTTTATGTGCTGCGAATGTCAGTAAATAAGTAAATAAAATAACAGGCAAGCCCGTACCAATGGCAAATACAATCGGCAAATACAAACCCGATGCACTTGATATGGTCATCGGTATCAAAACACCAAAATACAATGCACCGCTATAAGGGCAAAAGGCGAGAGCGAATACTACGCCCAATAAAAACGAACCCCATAATCCCTGTCCTTTAAATCGTTCAGAGAACCTTTCTTGAAAATTTGATTTCTCTAAGAAATTCAACTGAATAACATTGAGCATTATCAATCCAATAATAATTAATAGAATGCCGAGATATTTTTCCCCGTTCTGCTGAAACAAGCGGGCGACATGGAATTTGCTTGCCCCGAAATAGAGTATCAAACCAATTACGGTGTAACTGAAAGCTCTGCCCATTGAGTACAAAATACCACTCAACAACACCTTTTTTCTGGAGGAAATATTTTTGGAAATATATGCTGTTGCGGTGATGTTGGTTGCCAATGGGCAGGGGCTTATAGCTGTCATAAGACCCAAAATAAAAGCTGATAAAATCGGGATGTTATAACTGTCGAGAATTGACTGTAAAAAATTCATTATAGTGTTTTGAGTTGCTCTTTTATTTTTTCTTTTAGTTCAGTAGAAAAAGCCTCTTGGTTTCTTCCTTTTGCAAAGGCAAAATTGGTGAGGTCAATGTGTTGTTCCTTTCCGTCTTTTACTACATTAATAAAAAGAGCCGTTCCTGTTGCTTCAAAACGCTCTGCGATGGCGTAGTTTTTTTCTTTATCTACATTTACGGTTTTGAAAGTGACTTTGCCCGATTTTACCTCCTCCTGAAAATAGGTTTCAACGGTATATTTAGCATTGGCTTCAATGGCTTCACAGGTTACGCACCGATGAGTTCCATAAAAATCAATTACCTCTATTTTGGTAGAAGTATCGGCAGTGGCAATGGTTTTGCTGTTATCTTGCCCTTGACAGGTAGTAAAGAAAAATAGAAATGCGAGTGATAAAAATTTTAAATATTTCATTATTGTAGATTTAAAGAATGATATTAAATAAATAACCGGAAATGATAATGCAAAGCGTCACCACTCCGAAGAATATTCCAATTAGTTGTAAGGTCATCACTTTCTTTAGTAGCATCGCTTCAGGTAATGAAAGACCAACGACACCCATCATAAATGCAATTGCAGTACCCAATGGAATCCCCTTGCTAACCAACACTTGTACAACGGGCAAAATACCCGAAGCATTGGAGTACATCGGAACTGCCAGGATTGTTGCCATAGGTACAGCAAGCAGGTTGTCTTTGCTCATATATTTTTCAAAAAACCCTTCAGGTATATAGCCGTGCATCAAACCACCTATGGCAATACCAACGATGACATAAGGCACTACTCCTTTCAGAATGTTTATAACTTCTGCCCAGATTATTGGGAGGCGTTCTTTGAAGGAAGTTTTTTCCGCTTGAAAGTTTTCGTTTTCCCTTTCAGCGTTGGCAAGCATTTCTTTGGCCCAAGAAGTAAGAAAGCGTTCCAGTTTGAACTTGCTCAAAATTATTCCCGCAGTCATGCCCAATAATACGCCACTTATGACGTATATCAACGTTATCTTCAAACCAAAAAGTCCGACAAATAATCCTATAGCTATTTCATTAACTAAAGGCGATGTAATCAGAAATGAAAAAGTAACGCCAAGCGGAATTCCCCCTCTGACAAAACCTATAAACAACGGCACAGAAGAACACGAGCAAAAAGGCGTAACCACTCCAAAGAGTGAAGCCATCAAATATTCAAAGCCATATAATTTATTTCGGGAAAGAAAATTCCTGACTTTTTCAACGGGGAAATAGCTGTTCACTACACCCATTATAAAAATGACAACGAGCAGGAGTAATAATATTTTTATGCTGTCATAAATGAAGAAGTTCAATGCTTCCGCAAGGTGCTTCCCATGTCCCATTTTGAGCAGGTCAAAGACCACCCAATCCGCCAAATGTTGTATCCAGTCAAACATAATCTACTCCTCTTTTTACTGACCCTGAAATAGCGCAGGCTTGCTTTGCGGTATTGAAATCAGTAGTTCAATAATTCAATGATTTCCGATTTGGAAGGTACTCTGCCTTTTATTTTCACCTCTTCGTCAACTACTATGACGGGGGTGGAAAGGACATTATATTTCATGATTTCCATGATGTCTTCCACCTTTTCAACGGTAGCATCTATACCTGTTTCTTTTACAACTTCTTCCACCAAAGCGGTAGTTCTTTTACATTTTGGACAGCCTGTTCCGAGAATTTTTATCTCTTTCATTTTATCTTCCTTTAGTTATCGTCAATCGCCTATTGACGATATGGTTTATCAAAAAAATATTATTTAAAAAAAGCAGCAAACAGCAATTTTGCCTTTCTCCAATTTTCTTTGTTAATACAGTACTTAATTTTCGGTGGAGCTATTTCTCCCTGGATTAGCCCTGCATTTTTCAATTCTTTCAAATGCTGCGAAATGGTCGATTGGGCAATTGGCAAAACCTCCACTAAGTCACCCGTAAAGCAACAGCTTTGGGTACTCAACAACCGAAGGATTTCAAGCCTTGTCGGATGAGCAAGAGCTTTGGCAAATTTTGCCATTTCTCCCTGACTATTGTCTGAAATCTTTTGTTCTGCGATTACTTTCATATTACTTAGTTATCGTTCATCGCAAATATACGATTGATTTTTATCTCTTGCAAGGTTTTATTTGTTTTTATAAATAGTATAATACTATCTCCGCTAATAAAGGTAGTTTGAGGAAATATTTCTTTAGTCCAATAGGTAGGTTCATGTTCAATATTTAAGTCCTTACTGTTGGTATTTATTTGTTTGGTATTAATGCTTCTATCTACAATCGCGACTCCCTTTGTTTCTTGGGATTCGGATTGAACAATTTTGTGAAATATTTTATCAATATCTGGTCTATCGGAGGTTGCCAGCATTTTTTGCAATTTGTCGTTATTGCATGAAGTTACTACAAGGAACAATATCAATATGATTTTTTCAATTTTCAATTTTTAATGATTGCTAACGCTTGTGGAGGCTACTCTTGCTCCGGCTTACCCACTCTTTCTAGCGGGAGTGTGAAGAGCCCTGTGAGTCGAGAGGTTCACAGCCTGTCCTGGGCCTTCGGCGTGAGTTCAGTCGAACGCTTGTCGAAGGATACGATTCTGTGAGAGGTTTGGGGGTGAGATTCTCCTTACCTACTCGACTTTTTTAAGAAATCCAGAATTTTATTAATCCCCAATTTTAATTTTCTCATCAAACTATCTTTTTATTTTAAAATAAAAAACCTTTTCGTAGAAGCAACTTTATCCTTTCTTAGGACAGCCACGTAAGAGCCTTGGGGCAAATTAGTTAAATCAATTTGATGACTCAACTGATTAATTGAACTTTCTGAATAAACCGATTGACCAATCATATTATAAATCGTTAGTTCAGCATTATTCAAACTTTCGTTTGCTAATTCTATAAATAGGATGCCAGTTGAAAGAGAAGGATTAATTTCAAAAGAGGAAAGAGAAATATCCTCTCTCTCGATAGTCGGTACGGTTATACAATCCAATACTGCAGAGCCCCCAAAGCTCAGTGTAAAACCCTGTCCTATATCATCATAAAAATTATTGACAAGCATTACATAGTGGTCTCCCGCATTGGTTTCAAGTGGAGCCAAAAAATTATTATCATTAGTAGAACATCCGGGAAGTTCTTCAATATCTGTTTCTCCAATAGACAAGCCGGTCGGGCCCGTACAAGTTTCCCATCCAGAAGGAGGGGAACCCACATTCTCTCCAGACGCCATACATCTAATTAACTCTTTATCTTCACAATCGTTGTCAGCGTTAAATTTAAAAACGACAAAGTCTATATCCTGGGATACAGTATCTGGTGTAAGTACAAACGTAAGTGCCCCGCCTTGTATAACAGTCCAGGTAATCCAGGTCGAATTGAGTTCGGCATAGACGCAAGTAAGTTCAAGATCAGATTCCATTGGTCCGACTCCCATTGAAGCATTGATATAAAAAGGCGATTCACCACATGGATTAAAAGCAGTTTCGCAATCCTTGTATTCCTGAGCAAAATTGGATTGTGAAAAAATCTGGAAGACCAAAAGTAAATAAAAGGGATATAGATTTTTCATGATTTATACTTTAATTTTTTTTAAACTTTATACAATTGCTTATTTTAATAATATGGAAGGATTCCTGTAGCTGCAGTACAGAGCGAATGCGAAGTATTGACAGCTACCCTTTGTGTGTGCCTTGAATGTACACGTATCTCTTTACAAGTAAAAGTAAAGAAATATTTTGAGCATTAAACTCAAAACTCTAGGGAGATGTAAGTTCTCCTATCGCTCAAAGTAAGTGAGGGCGATTAGCCCCGATGCTCGGGATTTGCAACAAGCCGCAAGGGCGCATTGGGCGACCAATAGTCTGAAGTCCATACGGATTGGAGATAAGCGGGACTGTCCCGAGTGCTCGGGAGAGTGCACCCTTCGACTAGGCTCAGGGCAAGCCAAGCAGAAACTGCATAAGAGGCATCCTAGGTGGTCGAGATTGCACACCTTATCGAAGGCTGATCACTTACCGCACTGAAAGGTGTAAGAAACCAAAGCCGACGGATGTATACCGCAGACCGCCAAGTTGAGTGCATTTGCCCGCAACTTGCCTGTTGCGGCATAATATTTCAGTTACATTCAATACATGGTTCAAACCGTGTGTATTTGTTGAGTACTCGAATCTTAAATTATTGAAATCAGCCCTGACTAAAATGCACTAGCAGTTTGAAGTATAGTTGCTAAAAAAGGCAGCTTTTGCTCAAATACCGATATACCTCACTGGTCGGTAGGCAGGCATACACGAAAATAGCGCATAGCACAAAAAAGCCCTTCCACGATGAGCGAAAGGGCTTTTATTTATAAAGTGTAGGGTTGTTTTAATGACCTTATTAAATCCGCTAAAAACAACAGTCTTCTTATTTCTTATTATTCTTCAACACCATTTTTTGAAGTCGCTAATTTGGGTGATTTTTTAGTGCTTTCTTCTTCCTCCTGATTTGCTCCAGTGATTTTAGCTTTTATCTTTTGTTCGACTTCAAGCGCAACTTCCGGATTATCATCAAAGAATTGTTTGGCTGCTTCTCTACCCTGAGCAATCTTTGCATCATCATAGCTATACCAGGCACCGCTTTTTTGAATGATTTCATTATCAACGCCAAGGTCAACGATCTCTCCGGTTTTAGAAATACCTTGACCATAGGTGATATCAAATTCTGCAATACGGAAAGGAGGCGCTAATTTATTTTTAACCACTTTTACTTTTACGTGATTACCTACTACGTTACCTTCTTTATCTTTGATTGCTGATCCACTTTTTCTAATATCTAATCTTACGGAAGCATAGAATTTCAAGGCATTACCACCTGTTGTTGTTTCAGGATTTCCGAACATCACCCCGATTTTCTCCCTAAGCTGATTGATAAAAATACAACAAGTGCCAGTCTGACCAATTGTTCCGGTAAGTTTACGCATCGCCTGAGACATCAATCTTGCCTGTAATCCCATTTTAGAATCTCCCATCTCTCCTTCGATCTCACTACGTGGAACCAATGCTGCAACAGAGTCAATAACGATAATATCAATTGCACCAGAGCGGATTAGGTTTTCTGTAATTTCTAAGGCCTGCTCTCCATTATCTGGTTGAGAGATCAAAAGATTTTCTGTATCCACGCCTAGTGATTCTGCATAGAAACGATCAAAGGCATGTTCCGCATCAATAAATGCAGCAATGCCACCTTTCTTTTGAGCTTCAGCAATAGCGTGTATTGCAAGGGTTGTTTTTCCTGAAGATTCAGGGCCATAGATTTCAATAACACGGCCTTTGGGTAATCCATTGATACCTAAAGCCAGGTCAAGGCTAAGCGATCCGGTAGAGATAGTCTCCACTTCTACGACTTGCTTATCTCCCATCTTCATGACAACGCCTTTACCATATTGTTTTTCTAAGCGATCAACAGTGAGTTGAAGGGCTTTTTGTTTTGCGTCTTGATCTTTAGTTGACATTATTCCAATA
>JBLHJZ010000084.1:0-11286 GCA_047619515.1 Saprospiraceae bacterium
CAGGCTAAAAAGTTACGCGTATAAACCGATGGAGTATTTAGCCCCTGCTGCACTAGTGTTAAAACACAAGCCCCTTCAAACATAACGTTGAAAGGGGCTTGCAGAAATTATCGTATAGAAACTTAGTTTTTCTTTAATTTTAATGTCTTGGTGGCTTCTGTATCCAAATCAATCAGTTGAACTAAATAAAGCCCTTTTGCTAAATCACCAATAAGGTAATCATCCTCTTTGCCAAAATATTTTACCTGCTTACCCAGGATATTGTAAACGATGATGCGATCAACTTTATCACCATTCTCCAGCTCAAAATAATCGGTAGCCGGATTAGGAAACAATTTAATGTTGGCAGCTTCTAATTCGTTGGTACCCACCAGGCTTGCATTACAAATCCACACCACATTACCTAACACTTCATTTGTAATATTACTGACAAAATTTACAGATACAGTTGCCACCCCTGGGTTTCCATTTGGTTCACAGTGGCATTGTAATAAACCTGTAGTCATCGTCGCGGGAGGAAGTACAAAACTTAGAGAATCCGTCCATGGCAAACCACATTCACCAGGAACAGCACAAAAATAATTGTCCCAATCCTGAGGAATAGTTTCGATTGTTCTTACCCATCTCAAATCCAGTGAGGTATCAGCGCTATTCAAGATGACCACTTCTCCGAAAAGTTCTTCATCTGCAGCCCCGGAAATAGTCACGGTATCCCTTGCTACGCCAAATTGCGCAAAAGCAATCGCCAAAGTAAGGAAAGAAAATATAGTTGAAAGTAAAATCTTCCTCATATCTATTATATTTAAATTTTTTAAATTAAACCTAAAAGTACAAAATTTAGCGGTAAAACCCCGTATTAAAGCTCAAGTTGTGCGGTAAAATACTTTACAAAGTCATCAACTGACATCGTTCCGACATCTCCTTCTCCTTGCTTACGTACAGATACATTTCCGGATTCCGCTTCTTTTTCACCAATAATGAGCATAAACGGAATTTTATTAACCTCGGTATCTCGGATTTTACGGCCGATTTTCTCCGAGCGACCATCGATAATCCCACGGATATCGTGATGCGCTAGTTTTTGTTCTATTCCTTTGGCGATATCGTTAAACCGGTCACTGATCGGCAAAATCGCGAATTGCTCAGGTGCCAGCCATAAAGGAAATTTTCCGGCACAGTGCTCAATCATAACCCCAATAAATCGTTCCATCGAACCAAAAGGTGCCCGATGTATCATCACCGGTCGATGGGTTTGATTATCTGCTCCTACATATTCCAGCTCAAAGCGCTCAGGTAAATTATAATCTACCTGAATGGTACCTAATTGCCAGGAACGCCCCAGGGCATCTTTGACCATAAAGTCTAATTTAGGCCCATAGAAAGCCGCCTCTCCCAACACTGTTACCGTTTTTAATCCTACCTCACTGGTAGCTTCAATAATAGCACTTTCAGCCTTTTCCCAGTTTTCATCCGAGCCAATATACTTAGTTTTATTTTCAGGATCACGCAAAGATATCTGAGCGGTTACCTGTTCAAAACCAAATTTTTTGAGGACATACAAAGTCAAATCGAGTACATCCAAAAATTCTCCTTTTACTTGATCAGGTGTGCAGAATAAGTGGGCGTCATCCTGTGTGAAACCCCGAACTCTTGTCAGTCCGTGTAATTCTCCACTCTGTTCGTAGCGGTAGACGGTTCCAAATTCGGCGATACGGATAGGAAGATCCCGATACGAATGAGGTCGATGCCCGTAAATTTCACAGTGATGCGGGCAGTTCATTGGCTTAAGCAAAAACTCTTCACCTTCTCTTGGTGTGTGTATCGGCTGAAAACTGTCTTCTCCGTATTTTTCATAATGACCGGAAGTCACATACAATTCTTTCTTTCCAATATGGGGAGTGATGACCGGTAAATAGCCTCTTTTTATCTGTTCCTGCTTTAAAAAATTTTCGAGGCGAGTCCTAAGAGCAGTTCCTTTCGGCAACCAAATCGGTAAGCCTGCCCCCACTCTTTCAGAAAACATAAAAAGCTCCAGCTCCGCACCTAGTTTACGATGATCTCGTTTCTTAGCTTCTTCCAATAGCTCCAAATATTCGTTTAGGTCTTTTTGTTTTGGAAAAGAAACGCCGTAGATACGGGTCATTTGCTGCCGGGTATCATCTCCTTGCCAGTAAGCCCCTGCAATGTTCATCAATTTGACCGCTTTGATTTTTCCGGTATCCGGAAGATGTGGCCCTCTACATAGGTCAATAAAATTGCCCTGCTCATATAAAGTCAAGGCTTCATCTGCCTCTCTTTTCTCTATTAGCTCTATTTTATACTCGTCTCCCTTTTCTTTAAAATAAGCGAGCGCATCTTCTTTGGAGATAGGTTTACGGACGTATTCATTTTTCTCGCGGGCGAGTTCCAACATTTTCTGCTCGATCTTGGGAAAGTCATCCGAAGAGATATGATGTTCTCCAGGATCAACATCATAGTAAAAACCATTATCCGTTGCAGGTCCTGTTCCGAATTTTATACCCGGATAGACCACTTCCAGTGCTTCAGCCATCAAGTGAGCAGAAGAGTGCCTGAACGTAAATTTTCCATCTTCGTCATTCCAGGTATTCAATTTGAGGGCAGCATCTTCTTCAATAGCACGGGTAGCATCCCATATTTCACCATCGACCGTTGCTGAAAGTACATTTCGGGCAAGCCCTTCACTGATTGATTGTGCAATGGCAAGTGCCGAAATTCCTTTTTCGTACTGTCTTATGTTGCCATCTGGAAAAGTAATGTTGATCATCGGTTGTCTCTGTTTATTTTTTTACCCTAGTTTTGATGTAAAATCATTTTAGTCTTTACGCCTTTTTAAGGCTAAAAGTTCAAAGGGAGGGCAAATTTATTAATTTTTCAAGACTTATGTCAGGATTATTAAGGCCGGCTTTGTTTAGAGCATGTTTGGAGTTTAGCATTCGGCCTGCAAACGTCATTTTTTCACTTGTACTTCAGCTCATTTTTCAGTCTATACAAGGGTATGCACTGAAAAATGAATTTCGTCTAAGCAAAAAACTGCCAGTTTTCGGCTCGAAGCCCAAACTCCTAACATGCTCTTAAATATTAAATTCCTAGATTGTGAGGTTAACGGTATTCGGTATTGGGTGTTCAGTTTTCGGGCCCCAAAACCTAACACCGAATACCGAATACCAATCATCCTTGAACTTGTCTCTTTTACTTTTGTTACCTTTAAACAAAAAAAGAACATCATGTCAGTTAACGTAATTTCAAAAGAGCACCAGGCATATGGTGCATTCAATGGTGGAGAGATTATAGAAAATAAACCTATCGGATTTCCACAGGACGGAGGAGAGGGGAAACCTTACTCTAATCTTTTTTACTGGGCATATGCAGAAGCGAAAGTAGATAGCACTATCGGTTTGCATCCGCACCAGGGATTCGAAATCATGTCTTTTGTCCTGAACGGATCAATCCGGCATTATGATACGAAGCTTAAGGAATGGAGGTCGCTAAGCGCTGGTGATGCCCAGATCATCCGGGCCGGTAATGGTATCAGCCATGAAGAACATATGGAAAAAGATGCCGTGATGTTCCAGATTTGGATCGATCCGAACCTTGATAAGAGTTTACAGCAGCCAGCTAGCTATGATGATCATAAATCGAAGGATTTTCCGGTCAGCTCATTTGACAACTATCAGGTAAAAACTTATTCAGGAGAAGGAGCACCGCTCAAAACGGATACGCCGGGTATGGTGATTAAAGAGATTTTTTTTGAACGAGGTTTCGAGCAGGCGCTTTCGTTGGATAAAATATATTCTATCTATGTCCGGAAAGGTAGCTTAAGCGTTAATGGTTCTCCTGCTAAAAAGGATGATTTCGTGGTGATCAAAGAAAGTGAAAAAATGGTGGTTGAGAGTGATGAGCCTGGAACGCTTTTTATCATTGAGTCTCTTTTGGATCCGGGTTATAAAACATACGTGGAAATAATGCAGGAAAGGATGAAAGGGAAATGAACGAATGGAAAATTAGGAATGTGTCCTTTCGAGTCATGTCCTGAGTTTATCGAAGGAGAGCTTGCGAGTCGAGATTTGTCCTTGCGAGTCGAGAAAAGGAATTAGCAAAACGATTGCCTTTGGGCAATCGTTTTGCTTTTTTAGCGTACCTATTTTACTTCAAAGGTGGTTTTTACATTAACGCTGAATTCTTCAACGCTGTCCCCTTTTACGGTGACACTTTGACTTTGGACAAAAGCAGATTTAATGTTTTCCACAGAACTAGAAGCTTTTTTAACCGCTTGACGAGTGGCGTCTTCCCAACTCTTTTCCGAACTGGCTAGTACTTCAATAACTTTTAGGATGGTCATGCTTTTGGGTTTTAAAAAAAAAAGGTTTAAAATATAAAATAGTAAAGGAGACAAGAGGTTTAGGAATGGCTTATTGACTCCTTAGTACCTTTATTATTTAGCAGCCAGCTCTTTTATTTTTGCATACAACTTATGCTCATCGCCTGAAGAATATTTTCGGGAGTGATAAGCAATTTCCCCTTTTTTATCAAAGATAAAGGACTGTGGCAAGCCATTTAATTCCCCTGGCATCACTTTATAAAATTCCCTGTTGACATCTACATAAGCATCAAAAGACCAGTTGCTATCATTGACCATTTTGACAAAATTTCCATAGTTTTTTTCGAAATCTGTAGAAATGGCTATGATATTGAATTCCGTTTCTGCTTTCCAGGCATCCAATTCTTTTTGTATGGCTGCCATCTCGATCCGGCAAGGATAACATGTAGTCAACCAAAACAAGACAACGGTCGGTTTGCCATTATTTTTTAAAAGTTCTGAGGAATTATAAATTTTTTCATCAGCACCTTTTAAAGGAATATCAAAAGGGAAAGCTTTATTAATCTCTCCGGCCGGTCGCGAAGGATCGGACATCACATAAGTATTATTCCTTTTAGGCGGAGGCTTTATGGTATCCCGCTGTACAGGTACTGGCTTGGTAGCTTGAGAAACTACCACTGCTTTGGCAATATCAGCCTTATTTTCAGTAGTACTGCTGCAGGCAAAAACGGATAAAATCAAAAGAATGAAAGTAATTTTTTTCATAATAGTATGTTCTGAATGGGTACAAAATAATTTAATAGATTCCTAAAAGGGGTAATAGGTTTTATTCGGTGTTAGGTTTTCGGTACTTCGGCTTCGCTCAGCACAAGCGTTCGTAGCTGCTCTGATGTACAAAAACTTTTGGAATAAAGTCTAATACACTGACGCTAAAGCGGAACCGGTAAAGAATCGGCTATTGATATTTGGGGCTTTTGATTTGTTTTAGGTCAGTAAATACCGTCACAAAAGAAAATACCTAAGCCCTACCTGTCGCCAATTAGTAACATTTCGTTGTCGGTATAAAAATAACAATAAATTTTACACTTTCCCCAAAATAATCCAGCTTTATTTTCCCTTATTAAACCGCTGGAGGGCTTCCTTTGCCTTCTCATAGCCTGGTGAAAAGGTCAGCGCCTGTTCATAATCAGCCTTCGCATTAGAAAAATTGCCTTTCATTTCGGAAGCAAACCCCCGATAATAAAAACCTTTCGCTGAAGAAGGGTCATTTTGAACAACCAGGTTAAATTGTTGATAAGCCTTCTCCAAAGAATCCTTTTCAAGATAGATAACTCCGGTTCTAAAATAGGCATCTACGAACTGATGATCTTTTAAAATTATCGCTCTTAACAGCTCCAAGGCATCATCCAACTGGTCATTATTGTGCAAATATTCTGCTTTTGCATATAAAGGCATCACATTGGCCGGGTCAGCAGCAATTGCATTATCAAAATACCGGATCGCTATCTTATTGCCAGACTTTGCAAAAAGCTGTCCTAATTTCATATGAACTTCAGCAAGACCAGCATCGTTTTCGATAGCTGATTGGTAACTATTGATCGCTCTTCCATCATCTCCTTTTCGTTCAAAATTCAAACCCATAAAAAGATAAGCCTGTGCATTATTCTTATTCAATTTAAGTACCCGGTCGATCGTTTTGAGCGAAGACTCATGTTGTTTGAGGATCAATTGAACCTCTGCCAATTTAAGCAAAGATTCGATATTTTGAGGATCAATATTCACCGCACGTTCCATCGTTGCCAAAGCTTGGTGAGATTTATAATAATCCAAATAGACATCAGCCAAAAGATAATGATACGCCACGTTGTTGGAATCCAATTTTAGTGCAGTGGCCATATCAGCAATAGCTTCATCGTAACCTTCCATTTCATAATAAGCAGTCGCACGTTCTGCAAAAAGCTTGGGATCATCCGGATGGGTAGCAATTTTTGTAGTAAGTCCGTCAATAGCAGGATTTCCGGTAGAAATGATTCGGGGGAGATCTTTTCCTTGTTCCTTATCAGTACAAGCTAAAAAAGAACCCATGAGAAGTAGTAGTAATAATTTTATCAAACGTGTCATATAGAATACTGTTCATTAAATTCATGAATAATAAAACCCAAAGTTAGTTAGTTTTCGTTTTATTACTAAGTTTAAATGTGTTAACAGCTATTTTGATTTACTAAAGACGTTCAGCCACCACTTTTATGCGAATATTATTTGTTCACTTATTGTTAATCTCTTCCTGCTATTCTGGAAAAGCTCAAACCTGGAATTGGGCTAAAGGTTTCGGCGGACCAGGAGTGGACTTAATAGCTTCCATGAAAATCAATGCCGAAGAGGAAATTTATTTTTCAGGCACTTATCATGAAACCATAGATCTTGGTACGACAATACTAGAGGCCCTCCAGGGTAGTGATGCTTTTTTATCAAAATCTGATAATCAGGGAAATGTCCTATGGGCAGTGAGCGCGGGTAGTTTGAATAATGATTTTTCACTGGATATAGAAGTCGACAAGGAAGGCAATATCCTATGGCTAGGCCAGTATTGGGTAGCTGCTTTTTTCGAAAATGATACGATACAGGCGGGTTCGAATGCCAAAGCTTATTTTGTCGCAAAGTACAATCCGGAAGGCCAACTCATTTGGGCAAAAAGCATCAATGGCTCTTCGACTAAAGTAGTCAACGATTTGACTCTGGATGCAGCAAATAATATTTACCTGACTGGCTACTTCAGGGATAGTCTAATCGTAGATGATATCATACTCACTTCACAGGCAACGGAAGATGCTTTTGTTTTAAAAATAGCTGCTGATGGAGATCCGTCCTGGGGAGTGCAATACGGAAACTCGGGTACGACCCGCCCTCAAAAAATTGAAACGACCTCCAATGGCCAATTGGTGATTGCGGGGAATTTTACCGGAAGCGTCACTTTTGGAGATAATGACCTCGTCTCTGTGACTACTGATTTCGATATTTTTATCGCGCTGCTCGACGAAAACGGGATAGCCTCCTGGGGTAGGATCGGCACCGGGGTTTTTGATAATCTTGTGAATGCGCTGGCAATTGATGCCAATGATAATATCTATGTAAGTGGCAATTTCACCGGCGTACTGGGAATAGACAATCAAAGTATTTCCACTCCGGGTTTTAATTCAAATTTATACCTTTTAAAGTTGAATGCCTCCGGAGATTTGGCTTGGGCCAGGGGATTAGACGACCAGGTATTCAACGATCCAAGTTTTAGCTATGACATTGCGCTAAAAGATGGCCTTGTTCTGATGACAGGGCAGTTCCTGGGAACACTGCTGTTAGATGATTTGCAACTACTGGGAGAAGCATCCGAGTTCAAAGGTTATATTGCAAGCTTTGATAGCGTGGACGGGAAGGTGGAAAAATTATCTTTGATTCCTGGAACTGCTCAGACTTCGGGTAGCAGGATCGCTGTAGATAGTGATGGGCGATTGTATCTTGGGGGGACGTTTTCTGATCAGGTGACTTTAGGAAATACTACGCTGACTTCTGCGGGCAACTTAGATTTTTTTATTGCCCAGGCTAGTCCTACTTTTACTGGTGTTGGAAATGTGATTTTAAAAAAGAACTCCATTTCAATATCCCCAAATCCAGTTTCTGAAAACTTGTATCTGAATACGCTGGATCAGACTTTTTTAGTAGCCGTTTTTGATTTATATGGCCGACAGGTTCTAGTAGCAAAAAATCAAGCCTCTCTGGATGTGCGATGGCTGGCTCCTGGAAATTATTTTATTCGTTACGCTAGTGCTGGTTATGTTCAGATTCTTCCGTTTGTAAAAATGTAACTAATGAGACAAATCAAGCCTTTTCAGGCACAACCAAATAAACTTCGATCCGGCGATTGATTTTCCTGTTTTCAGGAGTAACATTATTCACTTTGGGATATTGTTCCCCATAGCCTGTTGATTTTATTCGCCATTTGTGTATTCCTTTTTCGATTAAGTATTTAGTAATCTCCTCCGCTCTTTTTTGGGAAATCGTCTTGTTTTGACTTTTACTTCCAATGCTATCCGTATGCCCGGTAACATTTATATTTAGCTTAGGGCTAGCTCTTAACAGGTTTACCAATTTGTCCAACTCTTCAAAAGATGGAGTCTGGAGTGCCGACTTACCCGAGAGGAATTCCACGTTCTTCAAGGTATATCTTTCGCCATCAAGTAATAGTTCCTGGGTAAATCTATCAAAAGACAAAGGACTTATAAATTCCAATTTTTCAAAACAGACTTTATGTAGATTATATTCCCCTCCGGTAGCAGATGAAATACCCCAGTACACATTTGGGTTACCATTAAAAATCTTTGTGACGATATCATAGTTGGTGTTTAGTCTTAGTCCTCCGTCAATGTATATTTTTAAATTATTAATATCTGGCTGCCAAGTAATTCTAACCCTATGCAAGTTACAATCTTCAATATTTTTATTGCCGGGTAGCAGAGAAACCGGCTTTGAAATACCGAGTGCGTGGTGCATCTGTCCATTTTTCATTAATGCCAGGTGATCAAAATAGGGATCATCTAAATGAGGATTTCCATAAGTGTCCATCTCAATGCCAAACGCCGGAGACAATCCTCCAAAACCGATCCCCTCTCCCTGAAATCCATCCCTTAAGCTGGGGTGAAAAATAAAAACCATTCCGTCAGCGCCTTCATCATCACAGCCAAACATTAAATCCAGTTCCATTTCAAAAGGATGACTTAAGCTAATCGCTTGCTTATACCATACTGCACCTCCCTGCCAGTTTACAGGAGCAGTTAATTGAAAACATTGCTCCCCAGTTAACTGGGCGCTCCCGGTAGTAAGAAAGGAACCCGGATTGAGATTAGATGTCTGAGCAGCTAAAATAATAGTAAAAAGCATACTGAAAAGCAGAAGAAAAAAAGGCCTCATGTTTTTTTTCTAAAATTATCAACTAATCGTAGAGCTACTTTAATGTTTCGACAAAAGTCAATTTTAAAAATACAAACAGACACTCTTTTGTCCAAGCATTTCTAATTCAACAGAAACCCTTTGTCTGTAAAAAAATATTTTATCCTCATTGGTAAGTATTTTTGATTGAGAATTTTGATCTTTATGCAGATTAGTTTGTTAAGCTGTAAAATCAAATTCACGGTATGATAAAAATTGAACAAGCCAATGCTGACCATCTAGAAAATCTCGTTCCCCTATTCGATGCCTATCGGGTTTGGTATCGTCAACCTTCTGACCTTTCCACGGCAAAACAATATTTAAAAGATAGAATAGCCCAAAAAGAATCTATCATATATTTGGCCTTTGATGGTGATCAAGCGGTAGGGTTTACCCAACTTTACCCTTTATTTTCTTCAACGCGGATGAAGCGACTTTGGCTTTTGAATGATTTGTATGTCGATGAAACTTACCGGGGCAAGGGGATTTCAAAGCAATTGATTAATGCAGCAAAAGATCTGGCTCGTCATACCGATGCCGCCGGTGTTTTGCTGGAAACCGAGCAATCTAATATTATTGGCAATCGGCTTTATCCGGCAATGGATTTTGAATTGGAAGAAAATAACTTTTATTTTTGGACGAAAACAGCGATCAGATAGCCAAAGGTCAAAAGCCAGAGCCTCCTTTATTTTAAACACCTAATTTTATTATATAAACACTAATAATATGACATTAATGCGCCCGGCGGATCAAGAATCCCATGATTATTTTAAACTCTATATCAATCAGGTATCAGGGGATGATTTTGTACAAACCTTAAAAGAATCATTAGCTTCCACGCTTGAACTCCTAAAGAATCTCGAGGATTCCAAATGGGATTTCAAGTATGCAGAAGGTAAATGGTCAATCAAGGAAGTGATGATCCATGTTATGGATACGGAAAGAATTTTTGCCTACAGGGCACTCAGAATTTCAAGAAATGATATGACCTCGCTTTCCGGATTTGAGCAAAATGATTATGCCCCTTATTATGATGTCGACAACCGGAGCATCAAATCTATCCTCAAGGAATTCAAAGCAGTACGAAAAGCTAGTATCGCTATGTTTAAAAATTTTAATGATGAAATGCTGGCGCGAATCGGAACAGCTAGCGACCATGCAGTGTCTGCCCGAGCATTGGGCTTTATGATTGCCGGACATGAGATTCATCATATTAAAATTATAAAAGAACGATATTTGGATTATTTAGAAATTGAAAATAATTAACATGGCTGAATCTCATCTTGTTAAAATGCGATCTCACCTTAAAGCGGTACCGGTACTTTTATTGGCCATAGACGAAGATGAGCTAAACGACAAACCTAATCCGGCTAAATGGTCTAAAAAGGAAATCCTGGGTCATTTGGTGGACTCTGCTATTTATAACCTGGAAAGATTTACAAAAATTCGATTTTGTGAACCCCCGCTTGAAATCGTGCCTTATCCACAGGAGGAGCTGGTGAGGGCCAACAGGTATCAATCTCAAGCAGTTGAGGACATTCTTATCCTTTGGGAAACGTTAAATCGACAGATACTTTCTATATGGAATACTTATTCTGAAAAAGAGTTAAAAACCCCTGTCATAGATCCAACGTTTGGGAACGAAGGCGATCTATTATGGTGGATCA
Organism: Saprospiraceae bacterium; assembly: GCA_047619515.1. GTDB lineage: Bacteria > Bacteroidota > Bacteroidia > Chitinophagales > Saprospiraceae > JAHDHW01. The sequence goes on from JBLHJZ010000084.1 coordinate 10,984, forward strand.
AAGATTATTCCGCTCATATGGAACATCATCTCACCCAGATTTTTGACAATCCCTACCATGAATTAAAGCTCTGGCTAACTAGTTCCCGCGAAGCAGCAGAGCATCTTTCAATCAGTAAAAAGCCCTTTATTAAGTTGCTGAAGCATGGTAGTATGCATGTAGAGTACTATGCTCCAGCATTTGAAGACCTGCAAAAACCCCATGATCAGGATGAAATCTATGTTATCGACCGGGGAGAAGGTGTCTTTTTAAACGGAGATATAAGGCATATTTTTGAAGCTGGAGATGTGTTGTTCGTTCCGG
>JBLHJZ010000085.1:0-11282 GCA_047619515.1 Saprospiraceae bacterium
TCTTTCCGCCCACAGAAAAGCCCATTGCATAGGTCTTTTCCGGATTCACATCATACCAAACTGCTATAGAATCTAACAATATACTCGTAAAAGCGGTATCAATTGGATCATCTACCGCACCATCAATCCCCCCGTCCGGACAAGCTAGAATTAAGTTATTTGTTTCAGCGAATACAATTAAAGTGTCACACCAACTTTCCGCATCCCAGCGGTTTGTATTAAAAGGGTGTAATCCCAGCATTAGTCGATGGGCAGTACCTGCCTGATACCCGGAAGGAATGTACAAGGAATACTTTTTAGCAGAGTCGTTCTGGAATTCGAAACTTCCGTCAATACGAGTTTGCCCAATCAATGAGGAATAGGAAATTAGAAGTAGAATAAAGAGCAAGTTTTTCATTAGGTTAGGATTTGAGTTAAAGATAATGTGGAGTCTTCAATACTAAGTCTCCTTTTTGATATTAACATAACTAATGTCTTCACCTTGTCATCTGTATGCTTACTCGAATTTATTTATGCGTTTAAAGGAACCTCCCATTTGCGCAAGCAGAGCCTACATCCCTAATATCTGAGCCATATTAATCAAATCATTTTCGACTCTTTTTTCCTTAGAAATGGCATCTTTAAATGGAGTGAATTTAATTTTGTTATTTACAATCCCTACCATTTTATTATACTCACCTGCGATTAAACCTTCAACAGCAGAATATCCGAGGCGACTCGCTAAAACCCGATCCATACAGGTAGGTGAACCTCCTCTTTGTAAATGTCCAATGATGGTGACTTTCGTATCGTAATAATCAAATTTAGCCCGGACCTTTTCAGCAATCTCCATCGCACCGCCATTTTTATTTCCTTCTGCAACGATCACGAGACTGAATAGCTTCTCCCGCTTTGCTCCTTTTTTAAGTTGATTAATCAGATCATCAATGGAAGTATCTGTTTCTGGAATCATTACATTGCTCGCCCCTGAACCAATAGCGGTATTGAGTGCGATAAAACCACTATTCCTGCCCATCACTTCTACAAAAAATAAGCGGTTATGAGAATCTGCAGTATCTCTGATTTTGTCGACTGCATCCACAGCAGTATTGATTGCGGTATCAAATCCGATAGTATAATCTGTACCATATAAATCATTGTCTATGGTACCGGGTACCCCTATAATAGGGATTTTGTGTTCTTTCGAAAATATATGGGCACCGGTAAATGTCCCGTTTCCTCCAATAGCAACACAAGCATCAATATCATTGGCCATAAGGGATTCATAAGCATGTTGCCGGCCTTCTTTCGTCATAAATTCCATGCTTCGGGCGGTCTTTAATATTGTCCCTCCACGGTGCATGATATTTCCTACATCACTTGTTTCAAGGCGCTTATACTTTCCTTCGATCATACCATCATAGCCTTTATAAATGCCATAGATATGGAGATCATGATAGGTAGCTGTACGAACCACTGCACGGATGGCAGCATTCATTCCTGGTGCATCTCCTCCTGAAGAGAAAACTGCAATTCTTTTGATATCTTTTGCCATTATTAGCTTATCGTATTAAAACGGGTCAAATGTGATTGGCTATTTTTCAAAATAAGCCTTTTCTTTCTTAAGGTGGTAAGTTACTAAATTATCAATAGGTCTTTTGACAATTGAGCCCAGGGTTAAATTTCTTTCTGCTAATAATGATTCTAATATGAAAGAAAAATAATAGGCAATAGATCCTACAAAGTGGATAGGTAAGTCTTCATGATGTTCATACTTCATAATGTGGCGATCAACAAACTCAGCAATGGAACGGCGCACTAGTTGTTGGGTATAAATATGCTCCTTATTATCGAAAAGAAATCTGGAAAAAGAAGCTAAATATACATTAGCTCTTTCGCCGGTGTAAAGCCTGTTCAATAACTCCCGTTTGTCAAAATGATTGGCATCCGTAAACTTTTGTTCCAGATCACTGGGTAATTCCCGGTAATAATAAGCCCGGATTAGTTTTTTTGCCAAATGAGTGCCACTTCCTTCATCACCAAGTAGATAACCTAAATTAGTGATATTATCGATGACATCCTCCCCGTCATAAAGACAAGAGTTCGAACCAGTACCCAGGATACAAGCTATTCCCGGTTCATCTCCACAGGTAGCTTTTGCGCTAGCCAGCAAATCATGTTCAATAATAATTTCAGCATTAGGAAATATTTTCCTGAAAGCATTTGCCAAGATTTCTTTTCTGAGCGTATCTGAACATCCCGAGCCATAAAAAAAGACTTTTGTCGCTTCCTTCACGGGAAGATCTTTTACAAAAGATTTTTGTAACTCAGCTAATACCATTTCTTCTGTATAAAAGAAGGGGTTGAAACCCATAGTCGCATAGTCAAGTTGATTATTTTCACTATCGATTATTCGCCAGTCTGCTTTTGTAGAACCTCCATCAGCTATAAATATCATAAGGCATAAATTTTTTAATGCAATCCAAAGGTAGTGTAAAACTTACACTAAGTCTAGATTTTTATTTTATTTTATTTAAAAAGGCATGGATAATATTTGTTGCCATCTTTCAAAACGGTCAATTATCTGGAAAGGTGCTAAAATCGGACAAATTCTTCGACAGCCAAATTATTAGAAATCAGCTCATTATTTAACTTTTATCGGAAAAGCATCAGTTTTTAATTTTCTATAATGAATAGCACTATTTTTGGTATTATAATCCTCGTTGCTTTTTGGAAACCCGATGACAAGGAAAACCGTTAAACAGGTCCAAAGCTGAAAGAAGTTGCTTTTAGTGTTTAATTTTTCAATTATATCATAAATTTCTGGCATGAAAAATCATAATAGAACATCTAAAATCAATAATTACAGAAATTTGGCAATTGCTTTATTCACCCGTTTAGCTTCAATGATGATTCTTCCTAAAAACATCTATTCTATCCGCCGCTCCTAGTTGTGAATGCCTATTTATAATCATAAAACCGGGCATGAAACTTAGCAATTTCTGGCTTCTTTGCTGGTATATCCCAAAATCCGTCATATTCTAAATATTCAGGGACGTAGAGTTCGCCAAATTTTCTTAGCTCAATTTTCATATTTACATTAAAATCAAATAATGTCCCATAATACTTCAATTGATAGGTTCTTGCGACGACCTGAAAATTTGATTTATCAAAATAGGTATACAGTGATTTAATCACTGTTTTGTCTTCTTTCTTAGTTTGGTATTCCGGTTTGATTACTGCTGCAAACACATAACAATCGATTCCTTCATTATACTTTTCAGAAGAGATGGAGAAATCATAATACTTTTCCATTTTTTCAGAAAAAATCTCGGTCTTTTTGCCAATCAAAGGAATATCAGCTTTTTCACCAGGTGAAAAGATCAATTTCTTAAGTTCACTGATATGCTTTTCCATGTTCTTTTTAGGTGCCGGTGGATCATCAGATGATCCTGTCTCGCATACTTTACCATGCGTAAAAAACAATTGATCAAATAGCTTGGCGGTGTAATACCGAAGCTTATGCTTCTTTTTATAGAAATTCCCGGTTACCGTTTCATTAAGTACCTCCATCGTCCGACATGTGTCATCTGAGTATTGCTTAATTTGACTATAAAACTTTGCTTTCTGAGTGCCCTTATTAGAAAACATAATTATCTCATTATCAGAAGAGTAGGAGCGGGTGCGCATGTTTCGGAAAGCGCTATAAAATGATTCGTCTTCCCTGACTATTTTGATGAAATCCTGGACATCAAACCCGGTTCTTGTTGCACTTACTACAATAGAATCCATAAGAACTACACCTCCGAAATCTCCGAAATCATAAATGGAGTGAGAAGAACTGTCTTTTTGGGCTTGGAGGCTAAAAGAAGCACAGATCAAAAAACAATGAACCAAAACTTGCTTTATCATTAGTTGTTTTTACTCAGTTAAAGTTTTCTTTGTATTGTATTTATAAATACTAAAAAATCGACATTTCTTATTCGCTAAAAATAGTCCTTACTTAAACACCTTTAGACAATTTTACTCAAATTTATTTGACCTGTGCAAATAATGGCCAATAATACGACCTCTTTGAAGTCGCCAAGAGTTTTTATTTTCTCAGGTTAACCTAATAAGATCCCGGTTTTATATCGGGATCATTTATCTTAGCTTATGCCTTCAAGGAAGTCGCATTCTAAATGAATGAATTATTATCTGTACAGATCAAATTTATTCACGATTCGAAAAATAATTTGTAGACTTTCAAAATTTAGCCAAGGTTGATTTGATATACAATCACTTACAAGCTGTCCCTAAATTCCGAAATTAAAAGAGATAAGTTAATTTTTGACTAATACTAAATACTATTTTTCTTATTTTCGCAACAAAAACAAACAAAATGAAGAATGTAACAGTAATAGGAGCGGGGACGATGGGAAATGGAATCGCTCATGTTTTCGCTATGAACAGTTTTAAGGTAGTCCTGGTTGATATTTCTGAGATTTCCTTGAAAAAAGCTTTGGAGACCATCACTAAAAACCTCGACCGGATGATCGCTAAAGAAAAAATTTCGGAAGCAGATAAAGCCGATACTTTGGCAAATATTAAAACTTCAACAAATATAGCTGCCGGTGTTGCAAGCGCTGAGCTTGTGATAGAAGCTGCCACAGAAAATATTGACCTCAAGTTAAAAATATTTCAAGAGATCGATGAACATGCACCGGAAAATGCCATTCTTGCTTCCAATACCTCTTCCATTTCAATTACTAAAATAGCTTCGGTGACTAAACGACCGGAGAAAGTGATTGGTATGCACTTTATGAATCCGGTACCGGTAATGAAACTCGTTGAAGTGATTCGGGGTTATGCAACCTCAGATGAGGTAACCAAAAAAATAATTGAAATGTCGGTGAGTTTAGGTAAAATTCCGGTAGAGGCAAACGACTATCCAGGCTTTGTAGCTAATCGAATTTTGATACCAATGATCAATGAAGCGATTTATGCTTTATACGAAGGCGTAGCTGGAGTGGAAGGCATTGATACCGTTATGAAACTGGGAATGGCACATCCGATGGGGCCATTGCAATTAGCAGATTTTATCGGGCTGGACGTGGTTCTCGCTATTAGCAATGTGCTTTATCAGGGATTTGGGAATTCTAAATATGCACCGTGTCCACTTTTAGTCAATATGGTAACTGCCGGTAAAATGGGCCGGAAATCTGGGGAAGGGTTTTATAATTATACGCATGGGACTAAGGATTGGGTGGTTGCAGGTAATTTTAAAAAATGATAGTTGTTACTTTTCGACTCGCCTTGCGTATAAATACTGATGGCTATTCTAAAGCCTTGTATTACTGAAAAAATTATTTTTAAACCCTTGTAAATAAGAAAATTATGTTAGACAAAATTATGGAAATGGTCGGTGGCGATGCAATAAGCGCTTTGACTGAAAAAGCTGGAATCTCTATGGATCAGGCAAAGGAAGTATTGCCACTAGCTGGAGAAAGTCTACAGGAAGGTTTGATGTCACAGGTTACTGGTGGAAATATAGATGGCGTTTTGGGTATGTTCAAAAGCTTTACAGGCGGTGGCTTGGAAAGTAATGGTATCTTTGAAAGTATCAAAAACATGTTTATGAAAAAAGTAATGACGAGTATGGGACTTCCTGAGTCTGTTGCTGGTTTGGTTGCTGGTACAGGTATGAGTAGTATTATTGGTAGCCTTGCCGGTAAAATGACAGAACATGGTGATACAGATGAAATCGACGCAGGCAGCCTAATGGGCGTTCTTGGTGGCGACGGCGGAGGTATGCTCGGAAATATCACAGATATGCTTGGCGGCAATAGTGGTGGAGGTGTAGTAGATAGCTTGAAAGATGCTGCTATGGGTAAACTAGGCGATATCGCTGGCGGTTTTTTTGGCAAATAATCTTTTCCTATAAGATAAAAATAAAAAAACCAGGGTCGAATGACCCTGGTTTTTTTGTTTCTAATTCAGTTTAAATCCAGTATTACTGAGTTATTTTTCCTTTTCTTTCGGCGCAAAACCATTAAACTCTGGAATCATTAGCCTTTATTCGGTTTTCGGCGTTCGCAGTCGCTCTGACGTAAAAAAACTTTTGGAATAAAGTCTATTAGTCATCCTTAAACCGGTCAATATCCCTTCTTTCCCGTTTAGTTGGCCGGCCGGCACCTCTTTCGCGCATTTCAGGGCGTGCTTTTCCGATAAACCAAGCATTATATTTATTTAATTCTTCTTCAGGAGTCTGATTTTCATAACAGGGTTCTGCGAGCGTAGCTGAAACCCTTTTCTCTAAGAGGTCAACAACTTTATATTCCATATTGAAACCATTCTTTTTCACAAGAATCACCTCGTTTCTTTGCAATAAATAAGAAGGTTTCACATTATTTTCATCGATTTTCACCTTACCGGATTTACAGGCATCAGTAGCCATTGACCTGCTTTTAAAAATCCGGACAGACCATAACCATTTATCGACTCTGACTTTTTTTAACATCGTTTATTCTTTTTTTAATTCCGGTAATTTCATGTTCAGGTTTTCTAAAGTTTCGGCAACCTTTGAGGCGATTACATAATCTCTGTAGGAACGGGAATCTACGGGTACAATATGCCAGGGAATTTTACTTCGGTTGATGGCATCTTCATAACAGTCCCTGTATTTATCCCAAAGTTTGCGTTCTTTCCAATCACCGGGGTTGTGTTTCCAGTTCTTGCCAGGTTCATCAATACGTTCCTGAAGTTTCTCTCCTTGTCTTTCATAGGAGAGGTGCATATAAAATTTCAGGATCGTAGTTTTATTATCATACTGCAATAATTCCTCGAGCGCATTGATAGAGTTTATACGATTACTGACGTGTTTTTCATCAATCCAGCCATGTACCCGTTGGATTAAAATATCTTCGTAATGAGAACGGTTGAATATTTTTATCTCGCCTTTCCGGGGAGCTTGACGATGAACCCGCCAGAGAAAATCATGAGAAAATTCCTCATCAGTTGGCTTTTTAAAAGCATAAAAAGAAGTCCCCGCCGGGCTGCAATAACTGAATACATTTCGGGTAGCTCCGTCTTTTCCGCTCGAATCCATACCCTGGAGAACGACCAGTAAACTTTGCTTGTTTTCGGCATACATTAATTCCTGCAAATCTCCGATTCGTTTAGCTAAGTCTCTGGTTTTTTTTCGGATTTCTTTTTTATCAAGCCCATCGGGTGGGGTAGTTGGTATTTCAGAAAGTTTTATCATAGGTTGGTTATATTAGTGGATTACTTTACTAAGCCATTTTGCTCCGCTTCACCAGATAAGATTGCAAAATCGGTTTGAAACCCTTATTAATATCTGCTTCCACAAAATCTATCTTGTATTGAAGGCATTTGAATTTTAGCTGTTCTTTAAACTTAGCCATTTGTATTACATATTGCTCTTTGACCTGATTGGATTGAAGGCGGACTTCTTCTCCTGATTCCATATCGATAAAGATATAAGGTCTGTTTTCGTATTCAAAATCGATTTCTTTAGATTTGTCAACGACATGAAAAAGAACGACCTCATGTTTATTGTGTTTAAGGTGTTGCAAAGCAGAAAACATATCCTCCACATTATCAGAATGTTCAAACATATCACTAAAAATGATCACTAAGGAACGTCTATGAATATTATCTGCTATTTGATGAAGCGCTTCAGCTGCCGATGTTTTGCGGTTTCGTTCCGGATTTTTTATCAGGTTTTCCAAATGAGTCAGCATTAGCCGGTAATGCGAAGTGCTGGATTTACATCGACTATGTATACTGATACTTTCATCAAAAATGGAGAGCCCAAAAGCATCTCTTTGTTTTTTTAGTAAATGCATCAATGCCGCAGCTCCAAGGGAGGAAAAACGCAATTTGTTGATGTATTCTTTGGAGTCCTTTGATACTTCCGGAAAATACATTGAAGAAGAGCTATCTATTACTATCTGACAGCGGAGATTCGTTTCTTCTTCATACTTTTTGACAAACATCTTATCAGAACGGGCATAAACTTTCCAATCTATGTTTTTAGTAGATTCTCCCTGATTATAAAGCCGATGCTCTGCAAACTCAACAGAGAACCCGTGAAACGGACTTTTGTGTAAACCAATAATAAATCCTTCAACGACCTGCTTGGCCAATAATTCAAGATTACCAAGATCTCTTACTGCAAAATTGTCTATTAAATTCATGTATAATTTTTGATTTAAACGGCTCATCACCTATAACTGTTGCATATAATAACAAAGCCTTCGTCTCTATTAGAAACGAAGGCCTTAAAGTAATATCTTTTTAGCAGAAATAAAAAACGATTTCTGGTTTTATCATAATTTATCAAAACCAAAATTACAATATCAACTTTTACTACATTGCAAGTGCCTTATCGATTTTATCAGCTAAAGCTTGTTTCGTTGTTACACCAACTTGCTTATCTACTACTTCTCCATTTTTGATGAACAAAATAGTAGGAATACTTCTGACTCCAAAATTTGAAGATATTTCAGGATTCGTATCAACATTGACTTTGCCAATGCTAGCTTTTCCATCATACTCCGTATGTAGCTCTTCGATGATTGGACCGATCGCTCTACATGGGCCACACCATTCAGCCCAAAAATCAATAACGGAAACGCCTGCATTATCAAGTACGGTTTCCTTAAAGTTAGTATCTGTGAATTCTAATGCCATTTTTATCAGATTTAAATATTAAAATTAAAATTTTAGATTAAACATCATTATAGCGATAATGTTCGCAAATATATGAATTTGATATGACCTAATTGTACTTGCGAGGTCACTTTAATCCATATAATCAGGCTCTTTTAGCTGATTTTTCTATTAAAGTAGGTCAATGACATCAATGCTGAATCAAATTCTTCTACTGAGAGCTCTTTCTCATTAATACAACCTGATGCCATCGGCACTATTAACGATTAACAAAACAGGAAGTTGCTTTTTTCAGCCATTTTGGAAGTAGAAAGGCTAATCAAAGTGATTCTAAAGTGTCAAAGAAGTGTTACTTTATGTTTTTTAAAAAACAAGGAAAGACATGGCAATCGCAAGATTCCTTTTTTTTGCCACAAAGACACTAAGCCACAAAGTAATATGTTATTAATTACTGAGCCCTTAGTGCCTTTGGGTCTTTGTGGCTATCTTTTTTCACAATCTTGCGATTGCCATGAAAGAAAAGACCGCCAAGAGAAATATTACCAGAATACTTACTAATTTCGCACAAAAAAAAATCAAATAACAATAAAAGCCTCTATGTTTAAAAGGGATCGGAGATGGATTTGGGTATTTTTAGGAATTTTCACCATACTGCTCAGAGTAATACTTGGCAATTTTCCACAGGTCATAGAACAATATTATAGCAGAGGTCTTTTTATTGGTTTTCGAAATTTGATAGACTATACAATTGCTCTTGTACCGATACCGCTGATCTATGTGCTGATTTTTGGACTATTTGGTTTTATTTTATACCGCATTTTTCGAAAAAAAGACAAATCCCGACCACTCAAAAAGAAAGTGCTTAGTTTTATCTTCTCCACTTTCGCCTTTATTTTTGCTGTTGTATCTCTCTTTTTATGGCTCTGGGGTTTTAACTATGGAAGGGTTCCTATCGAAAATCAGATTGGAATAGTACCAGAGCCCTTAAGCAAAGAAGCCATTTTCCAGGAGCTACAAGTGTCTACGCAGGAGCTAGTTATTGCCTTCGAAAAGATCAAGGATTTCGACGATAGCTATTTTGAGCAATATGTCTTTGAAAATGATATCGAAAGCCAGGTTAGAAAAGAAATAAACAACATTTTTGTAAAATTAGGATACCCGACTCCGGGAAGAGTCAGAGCCCGGTACTTATATCCCAAAGGTACTTTACTTCGTATTAGCACTGCGGGTTTTTATATGCCTTTGACAGGAGAGTGCCATGTGGATCCGGGTTTGCATCCCCTCCAAATCCCCTATGTCATGGCACACGAATTTGCCCATGGCTACGGTATCGGAGATGAAGGATCTTGTAATTTTATCGCCTATCTTACTTGTAAAGCTTCTAATGACCCTGTTATGAATTATACAGGTCTCTTGTCTTATTGGCGATCAGTTGCTTCTCAATACCGATCAGTTGATCCGATCCACTATAAAGAATTCCGCGCGACTATTCCTAATGGAATTATTGAGGACCTGCAAAAAATAAATACACAAATGGATAAATATCCTGACTTCTTTCCGGCAGTAAGGGATGCGACTTATAATGCTTATCTGCAAACGCAGGGAATTGAAGAAGGATTGAAAAATTATAGCCGGGTGGTTTTGTTGGTGACGGCTTATAGAGAATCAGAGGTGAGAGGTGAGAGGTGAGAGGTGCACATCACTCCTCACCTTTCACTTCTCACTGCGGATTTTTTACTCCTGAATAAAGCTTCCAATTATTTGCTTGAGTACTTCATTTAGATTTTCTATTGCTAATGCTATTTCCCAGGCGTCCCGGTTCCTGCTTTCGACATAATTGGAGATGGATCGGATCGCTAAAAAATCTACCTTGGATTGCAAACAGGCAAGAAAAACGGCAGCGCCTTCCATGGTCTCTACATCTACCTGATATTTTTTTATGAGCTGATCAATACTTGGTTGATATCCATGAACTTTATTGATCGTAAGGCCAGAAACTTTGGGTAAAAAATCAGTGGCGCTAGTTGGTGTATTAGACAGGATTCCATTTTCAAATGGCTTATCATCTGCTTGTATCAATCCCATTTCATGTACATCCGTGAATGTTCCATCTGCCTCTTCCACACCAAGATCTCCAAAACGGTCTGAAGTGATATTGACCACCGCACCTAAGGCCAAATCCTTATTGAAAGCGCCGGCTATTCCTGCATTGATCAGTAAATCAGGTTGTTCCTGCGACAAGTATAATCCTAGTTGAAATGCAGTCAAGGGCATTCCGACTCCTGTGATGATCGTCCGTATCGTCACTTTATTTTTTTGAAATAATCCTATATCTAAGCCTTCAAAATTTTCTTTTAAGAATAGGGTAGTAGGAGCAATTTCAAAAGGAGTAGCGGAAACAATAGTTAATAACATTAATTTTTTTTTGAGCGATAATTGAAGGAATAATCGATATTTTGACCGGTCCTAATCTTTCACTTCACCTAAAAGCACCAGATCAAATACAGTATCTAAATTGACTGCTCCAGACTGCACTTTGGCAGTGGTTCCGGAGTAATAGTCCCGAACCGTGGTTCCTTCTGGGAAAACATCAAAAACGGGAAGTACTTTATTGCCTTTCGGTAAATCAA
>JBLHJZ010000086.1:0-11245 GCA_047619515.1 Saprospiraceae bacterium
TTTTCTTCAATCGAATATCCACTAACATCAATAATCTCCATTCTATCCAAAAGTGCCGGCTGGATAGTACTCAATGAGTTAGCAGTAGCGATAAACAGGACTTTTGACAGGTCAAACTCAACATCCAGATAATTATCATGGAAAGTCGAGTTTTGTTCCGGATCTAAGACTTCTAATAATGCGGAGGAAGGATCGCCCCGAAAATCTTTTCCGACTTTATCTATTTCATCCAGAATAAATACAGGATTCGCGGATTTTATTTTTTTCAGATTTTGAATAATTCTGCCTGGCATAGCACCGATGTATGTTTTCCGATGCCCTCGTATTTCGGATTCGTCGTGTAAGCCACCCAAAGACATCCGGATGAATTTGCGCTTCAATGCATTGGCTATCGACCGACCCAAAGATGTTTTTCCTACACCAGGAGGGCCAACCAGACAAAGGATTGGAGCTTTCATATCTCCTTTGAGTTTTAGGACAGCAAGGTGTTCTAAAATTCTTTCTTTTACATCCTCCAATCCAAAGTGGTCTTTATCTAATACTTTTTTCACTTTTTTTAGATCGAAATTATCGGTCGTGTATTCGTTCCAGGGAAGCTCAACCAATAAATCCAGATAATTCATCTGGACAGAATACTCTGCCACCTGAGGGTTGATACGTTTGATTTTTGCAACTTCCCTTTTGAAAACATCCCCTATTTCTTTTGGCCAGATTTTCTTTTTGGCTCTTTCGACAAGTACTTTTATCTCTTCTTCCTGGGGATTTTGTCCCAACTCTTCCTGAATGGTTTTAAGTTGTTGATTAAGGAAATAATCACGTTGTTGTTTTTCAATATCACCGCGAACCTTAGATTCAATTTTATATTTGAGTTCAAGTAGTTGCAACTCATTATCCATGTGTTCCAGGATAGACTTTGCTTTTTCTCCGGGATCATTAATTTCCAATACTACTTGTTTGGCGGATACTTTTATGCCGAGGTTGGAAGAAATAAAATTAATAAGGAAACCACTATTGGTAATGTTTTTTAACATAACCACCGCTTCAGAAGGAATATTCGGTGAAAGTTGAATCACCTCTTTTGCCATATCTTTAATAGAAGAAATGAGCGCTTTATATTCCAGGTCATCTTCTTCTGCTGCTGTTTCATCGAGTACCTTTGTTTTACCGGAGAGGTATGGTTCATCACTGACAAATTCCTGGACAGTTATTCGTTTTCTTCCCTGGATGATCGCAGTAGCGGTTCCATCAGGCATTTTTAATAATTTTAAAATTCTGGCTACCGTACCTATCTGATAAAGATCAGTAGGTTTTGGATCTTCTATTCGCTGGTCTTTCTGCGAAAGTACAGCAATGATCCGGTCCTCTTTGTATGCTTTGTAGATAGCTTTTATAGATTTATCTCTCCCTACCGTTATTGGTATTACGATTCCGGGAAAAAGGACAGTATTTTTAAGGGCAAGAATGGGGAGTACTTCAGGGAAGCTTTCATTAGTATGCAGGCTTTCATCTTCATCAAGTGAAAGCAAAGGCATGAATTCTCCATCCTCGTCTAAGTTATGTGGCAATAAAAAATCTTCAAATAAACTCATATATTCGTTTTCTCTTCAATTAATCGGGAAAGATACCCAATAGCATTTCTAATGTCAAGATGACAGTCAAGTATTTACTAACAATCAAACGCAATATTGGTCAATATGTATGCCACCGGATAATTTGCGGTTATCTGACATTTAAAGGTGACATATCGGCAGATTTTTTGGGGTTATGGGTTAGAGGTTAGAAGTTGATGGCGTATAGTAACATGCTATATTAGGTGGAGTCGGAAATAAAAAAGGGGATAGCTGCTCTATCGGGTCGGCTACATGCCTTGCTGATGTTTAGGGGGAACAGACGTTGTAGCCTTTGTATGCATTTCGTGTTTTTTCTTTTTCGTTGAGATTTGTTTTGATTCTTTTTCCCTATTTACCAATATCAAAAACATCTGTTTTGATATTAGCTTTAGCAATTATGTCAATTACAGGAACCGAAACACTGTTACCAATTAATTTCATCCATCTTGCTCTTGACTCTAGTAGTTTAAATATCGTTTGCAATCAAAGTTGGAAAAACATCAGAAGAAGGTAAAATATTCTGTTTACACCATTTAAGGCACTGCTAATTTTAGTGTTTTTAAAATCATACCGTAATTCGATACACTTAATGATATTTTCCCGAAGGCACAAAGCACTAAAACCGAATTATCTCTTGGTGCCTTTGTGTCTTCGTGGCTATTATTTTACTTTCAAAATTTCAGCGAGTCTTTTTATACAGCCTCCTCGACATAAAAAATCAGCGGGCTTCTGCGTCAAAGGAAAAATCAGAGATGTCTCTGCTTAGGACTAACAGAAGGCACAGAAGGAACGTATAAAAACAAATGCTTAATCAATAATAGCCGTTTCCCGGTCCTTCACTTTTGCATTAGCTAATTCAAGTTTGGCTTTTTCCTCTTCGTCGAGTTCATCTTTTTCAACCTTTAGGTTATCTATAATAAAGACCTGTCGCTCGGGCGTATTCTTACCCATATAATAAGAAAGCACTTGTTCGATACTGGTACTTTCCCTCAGGATCACCGGTTCTAAGCGGATATTTTCTCCAATGAAGTCACCAAACTCGTCAGGAGAGATTTCTCCAAGTCCCTTAAATCGGGTGATTTCGGCCTTGCCTCTTAATTTTTTGACAGCCTGTTGTCTTTCTTTTTCACTATAACAATAATAGGTAGTTTTTTTATCCCTGACCCTGAAAAGGGGAGTGTCAAGGATATAAAGGTGTCCACTCCTAACAAGGTCAGGAAAAAACTGCAGGAAGAAAGTCAAGAGCAACAACCGTATGTGCATACCATCCACATCGGCATCAGTTGCGATGACTACGCGATTGTACCTCAGATCATCAAGACCGTCTTCAATATTGAGCGCATGCTGGAGCAGGTTGAATTCGTCGTTTTGGTAAACGACCTTTTTAGTCATATTATAACAATTCAAGGGTTTACCACGAAGACTGAATACGGCTTGTTTTTGGACATCCCTTGCTTTGGTGATAGAACCACTTGCGGAGTCTCCCTCGGTAATAAAAACCGTGGTGCCATTTTTATCTTCTTCACTGACCTTTTTGGATGTATCATTAAAATGAAGCCGGCAATCTCTGAGCTTCTTATTGTGGAAATTTGCTTTTTTCGTTTTATCGCGAGCGATCTTTTGGATGCCGGCTATTTCCTTTCGTTCTCTTTCGGACTGGATGATCCGCTTTTGGAGTGCTTTTGCTACTTCGGGGTTTTTATGCAAAAAGTTGTCAAGCTCCTTACTGAGGAAATCATTGATAAAGGATCGCATAGTCGGTCCGTCCGGGCCAATACTTTGAGAGCCCAGTTTTGTCTTGGTTTGAGATTCGAAAACAGGTTCTTCTACCCGGACACTAAGTGCGGCAATAATAGAAGCCCGGATATCTTTGGCATCGTAGCTTTTATTAAAGAAGTTTCTAACAGTGTTGACTACTGCTTCCCTAAAAGCATTAAGGTGTGTTCCTCCCTGGGTCGTGTTTTGGCCATTGACAAAGGTATGGTATTGTTCACCGTATTGGTGACCGTGCGTTAGTGCAAGTTCAATATCTTCTCCTTTGAGGTGAATGATAGGATAGTTGATATGTTCAGTGGCCGTTTTTTTGGTAAGCAGATCAAGAAGTCCATTTCGGGAGATAAAGATTTTATTATTAAAAAGGATTTTTAGTCCGGCATTCAGGTAAGCATAATTCCAGAGTTGAATTTCTATAAATTCGGGTCGGAACTTATAATTTTTGAAAATAGTCTCGTCCGGTTTAAAAACCATGAGCGTGCCATTCTCCTCCGAAGTCTTGCCAATATTTGAATTTTTGGTGAGTTCTCCTTTTGAAAACTCAGCGATTTTGGTTTTATTCTCCCGGATCGCCTGCACTTTAAAATAACCGGAAAGTGCATTTACGGCTTTAGTACCTACTCCGTTTAGCCCGACAGATTTTTTAAAGGCTTTGGAGTCATATTTACCACCGGTATTGATTTTGGATACGCAATCCACTACTTTTCCCAGTGGAATACCACGTCCATAATCACGAATAAGAACAGCATTGTCTTCAATTTTAACATCAATGGTCTTGCCATAGCCCATTACATACTCGTCAATGGAGTTGTCAATCACCTCTTTGATCAAAATGTAAATACCATCATCCGGGGATGTACCATCTCCTAGCTTTCCGATATACATCCCTGGTCGCAGGCGGATGTGCTCTCTCCAGTCCAACGATCGGATATTATCTTCCGTATAATTTACTTCTGCCATCTCTTTTTTATTTTTATTCGTATTTCTTCGCATCAAAGATAATAAATTATAATGTTGTGAATAGCTTCTTGCTTTCGTAAAAAAAAGTAAAAGTTCGTGCCTGTGTAACGTAAATTAGGCACGAACGTTTTACTCAATCACTATGAAGGAATTTTTTTTTTGCTATTGCTATTTGTTATTAGCAGTTGGCTATTTGCATTTGGCTATTGGCTGCCTCCATTATGCCGACGCCAAATGCAATATAGCAATCCGGTTTTTTATAACAAGGGCTGCTAATAGCCAATATAGGTTAACAAGCTTTGAGCAAATTGGTCGTATTGAGCGTCTTTACCTCTTCTACCAATTGCGGATTGACATCTTTTGGGATAAAGTTGATCGCTGAATTACGGTCGTCAAATATTTCAATCTTCATTTCTTTGGCAAATACTTTGGCGAGGTCTCCCATATTCTTTGAGTAGGAGGTACTTTTGCCGAGCGCTAAAAAAAGATCGATGACGGCCATTCTGATGATTTCGTATTTGTCGAGGTAGATCAACATCTGAAGCAGATTTTTACCCTTATAGTTTTTACCGACTTCGTTCATTTTTGATTTCAACTCGCCGGCAGAATATCCCAAAAGCTGTGCGCGATATTCCCACCACTTATGCGGGTAGCCGGTTTTTTGCGCATACTTTTTCAAGTGTTCCTTTTCTACAGATTTCTGACAACTGATGAGTCCCATCGCTTTTGTCAATTCCAGCACGGTAACTATCTGTTCTTTTGAAAATTTACCATCTTCTTTTCTTCGATCTTCCGCTCTTTTTAGATAACGTGCATATTCTTGTTTAACTTTGCTATTGGAATTAAGGACAATGAGTTTTGCCAGTTCCAGAGAAAGATAATAGTCTTTACGTTTCTTAAGTTTTAAATTTCGAGGAGCATAATCTGTCAACATTTCAGGATGGCGGATATCATTTGCAAAGGCATAAAAATCCGTTAGCCATTTGGAAATATTGTTATTATACTTGTGAAGAGGTAGTTGCAAAGCATCATAGAGATTGGAGGCTGTAACTACATGCGTTCCTTTTTTGCTGATTAAGATTTGCAGTTCCATGATTCAAATAGTTTAGAATTTATAATGAACTAATTTGGGTTTTTAGGTATTAGGGATTCGGTGTTCGGTGCCGCGGGGTTGTGTAAGTTTTTTGTAATAAATTTTGGTATTTTAATTTGGTTGTAAAACAAAAACGTTTTGAGTACACTGCAAGGTAAAAACATTTTAGCTATAAATCAACATTTTGTTTTAATTGTTTCATTATTTAAACAAATATTTTGTTTTAAAACATTATTATTGAATCTGAATGCAACGGATCAAAGCAGCTGAAAAGCGGGAAAAAGTATTGATTTTACTGGGTTCAACGATCCTTTTGATCATTGGGCTAGTACTTATATTGATGTTTTACAGCAGGAGCATTATTTTGCTGTTAATCGGAACAAGTATCACTATTTTAGGTATAAAGTTTATTTATAAGCACCTTCCTATGATAAATACAGGAGAAATGCCATTTATGACGATCCTGTTGAAAGAGCCGCAAAGAGTAGTTTGGGTATATGCTATAGTGACACAGCGAATGCCCTTTGGATTCCAGGTCAATCAAACCGGGACGATGTATTTTAAGCTGATTGATGGCAATGAAATTACCCTGACTTTTCCAGCTTCAGAGCTTAAGAATATTTCAGAAATGCTCAATTATCATTTGCCTCATGCGACTTTTGGATATACGAAGGAGCGGGAGCAGTGGTATTTGGCGCACCCGGCTTTGTTAATGAAAGAATAAATGCTGTATTCGATTTTGGGTATTCGGTTTTAGATCCGGAACGCCGAAAACCGAAAACCGAAAACCGAATTATGAACTTCCTTTTTCGAAAAGTAAATATCGCATCCCTGGTCTTCTTCCGAATCGTCTTCGGGGTACTGGGATTTGTGGATGTATTGGGGAGTTGGATCGGGAAACATTTTATAGATAAGACTTTTGTGCCGGGGCAGTTTCAATTCAAATATTATGGTTTCGAATGGGTGAAGACCTTGTCTGATCCCTGGTTGTCGATGGTTTTTATCATTACGATGGTGGCGAGCCTGGGCATAGCAGTTGGAAAATGGTACCGTGTATCGGCGACGGTATTTGCCCTGGGTTTTAGTTATATCTTCTTTTTAGAAAAGGCCTATTATCTAAACCACGGATATTTGACGATGCTGATTGCCTGGTGGATTATTTTTATGCCCTTGGCTCGGAATTATTCTTTGGATGTACTTAAGCGACCGGATATACGGAAAACGCAGGTTCCTTATTGGTCTTTGTTTTTGCTGCAATTCATGATGGGTCTGGTTTATTTTTTCGGCGGTATTGCCAAACTGAATAAAGACTGGATCAATGGAATGCCACTAAAAATCTGGCTCAAACAAAAATCGGACATGCCAATTCTGGGGTACCTGTGGGAACAGGAATGGGTCGCTTATGCGATGAGTTATAGCGGATTATTATTGGATTTGCTGGTGGTGTTTTTTCTGATCAATAAAAGAACGAGGATTT
This sequence comes from Saprospiraceae bacterium, assembly GCA_047619515.1. Taxonomy (GTDB): domain Bacteria; phylum Bacteroidota; class Bacteroidia; order Chitinophagales; family Saprospiraceae; genus JAHDHW01. Next base: position 6,914 of record JBLHJZ010000086.1, read on the forward strand.
GGGCACTGGGGTTTGTAGTCTTTTTTCATTTAAATAATCTGATCCTTTTTCAGATAGGCATTTTTCCTTTCCTTTCGGTGACTTTGACACTCTTGTACTTTAAATCGGATTTTCCGATACGTGTCTGGAATTGGCTGGAAGGGCGGTTTGGTTTTTTGGTGGGGATTGGGGATTGGTGGAGAAGGCTGTTTAGTCGGCAGTCTGTGTTGGGAAGTCAGCAGTCGACAGTCGGCAGTCGGCAGTACTTCGGCTTCGCTCAGCACAAGCCTGATTCGATGGATTTTATAAATTCTTCTACACCTAAAAAAGTATTAATAAGGAGTGCAATTTTGGTTTTTGGACTGGTCATGTTTCTTGTACCTTTGCGGCATCACTTATTCAAAGGTAATGTAGCCTGGACGGAAGAAGGGCATCGCTATAGCTGGCGAATGATGCTTCGCCAAAAGCAGGCCTACGGAGATTTTACTGTCAAAAATCTAAAAACCAATACCACGGAAAAAGTAAAACCCCGGGATTACCTGACTAAACGTCAAAAGCGAAAAATGCTCACTCATCCGGATATGATCCTGCAGTTTGCCCATTTTTTGCGGGATAAAAAGGAGAAGGAATATGATGCAGAAGTAGCGGTCTTTGCCCATATCAATTCAAAGGTCAATGGCCGGAAATATCAACATTTTGTTGATCAGGAAGTTGATCTGGCGAAAGAGGAGTGGCGGTTTTTTGAAAGAGTGGGGTGGATTGTACCGTTGGAGGAATAGACTGATGATATTGAATGGTGCCAGATGATAAATAGTATTGCACCTATTTATTTTGCGGAGCTGTTTTTTTAAGTGGCTTCCGTAAGTTCAGGATTTGCGGGTAATTTAATTATAAAAACACTTCCTTTACCGATTTCACTTTCAACCCGAACACTACTACCGTTTTTTTCAATAAATTCCTTACAGAACATAAGGCCTAAGCCACTGCCTTTTTCATTATTAGTACCGTAAGTAGTGCTGCTTTTTTCAATTCTGAATAGGTTGTATATTTGTTCTTCACCCATTCCTATCCCGGTATCCCTAATATGTAGTTCAACCCATTCAGATTCAGATTGGTTTGATATATGGATAAGGCCTCCTTCTTTTGTGAATTTAATGGCATTATTCACGATATTACCAATTACAATGTTCAGCGTATTTTTGTCTGCTAAAATCATTTGATTTTCAGGGATATCTATCTCAATAGCGATGTTTTTTTGCCGGGAGTTGGAAGTATAAGGAGTTACACTTGCCAGTACAAGCTTTGCCAGATGCAGTTCTTCTTTTTTTAGCCTAATATTATTTTGCTGTGACAAGGCCCACTTCAACAGGTTTTCCAGCAGAGAATGTGCTAATTTGGCGGCTCGGTTTATTTCAATGCCTGATTTTGGGCTTTAATTTCCATGTTAATCAGTACTGCTTTTTCATGTTTTTTTCTTTCGGTAATATCAACAACTGCTGCCAGGGCTAAAATTTAATCAGCCGTAACGATTGGGTTTAAGCCAATTTCAACAGGGAATTCTGACCCATCTTTTTTTATAGCCTTAAGTTCTCTGTTTGCACCCATTTGACGTTGGACGGGATTTTTTAAATACGATTGTATCAAGAAAGAATGCCCATCTTTAAACTTAACAGGAATAAGCGTTTCCACATTACGACCAATAAGTTCACTTCTGTTATATTGAAATAAGTTCTCTGCAAAACTATTGAGATAGGCAACATTGCCAAGATTGTTAACCAATATCAAAGCAATACGAGTAGCGTCCACCATTAAATTAAGCGTAAGTTCATCCTGTTTAAATTGTTCCATATCTGTTTTTATTAATGTGAAACGCTTCTCTTACTTTCTTTTGTTTTTGAATTGCCGCTAATGAAATACCGTATATTACGATCAATTTATTGACCTGGGCTGTTTATTCGATGATAACCAAGTATTTTGTTTTCTGTCGTTTAGGGACATGTTACTGACAACTGTCTGCTTACTATTAGACTCGTCTTTCGATAATTACTTAATTCTTGAAATGCTTTTGTACTACGGTCAGTAATTCATTTTTGTTGATGGGTTTTGAAACATAATCATTGCACCCTGCTTCAATTGCCTTTTCTCTGTCACCAGAAAGTCCAAAAGCGGTCTGTGCTATTATGACGACATCGTTGTTAAATTGACGGATTTGACGGGTCGCCTCATATCCATTCATATCTGGCATTTTAATATCCATCAGAACCAAGTCAAGGTCAAGATTATTCATACACGTTACAATAGCCTCCACTCCGGTTTCCGCATGTAAAACCTTATGACTTATCTTTTTGAGCATATTTAAAAGGAGCAAATAAGAAATGGTATCGTCTTCTACAATTAATACTTTCAGGGTTCTCATTTGATCTTTTTTCGCCTCAGTCAATACAAAAGTTCTAATGTCGCTTTTTGTAATCAGTGGGGGTGTGTATGGAATGGTAAAATAAAATGTTGAGCCTTTTCCTTTTTCGCTGTTTACCCAGATATCCCCACCCAGTAACGCCACAAATGCTTTAGAAATAGATAAGCCCAAACCTGCTCCCTGTAGTGCCATTCTATCCGTAATATCGGACTGAATAAACCGTTCAAATATATCTTTCTGTCGGTCTTTTGGAATCCCAATACCTGTGTCTTTGACGAAAAATTCCAATATATTAATCTGATGCTCTGTTTTTAGGTTATACCCAAATTCTATCGACCCTTTAGTAGTATATTTAATGGCATTTTTAACAAGGTTGGTAAGAATTGCATATACTTTCTCCCGGTCTGTATTAATGATGGCTTCTTTTGCGGATAAAGATTTTTTAGAGAAAAACTGGATTTTCTTTTTATCCATTTCAGGTTTGAAAAAGGTATAAATATAATCTATTTGCTCGTTTATATTCGATTCATTCAATTGAACCTCCATCAGACCCGCTTCTATTTTCGAAATATCAACAATATCATTGATGATATTGAGCATACGGGTACCGCTTTTCTCCATGAGTTCAAGATAGCTTTTTTGCTCTTCTCCAGAAAGATCGGCCTCTTTCAATATGCTGGCAAAACCTAAAACACCATTCATTGGAGTCCGTATTTCATGCGACATATTGGCGAGAAATGCAGTTTTTAAACGATCGCTTTGTTCTGCTTGTTCTTTGGCAATGACCAGTTCTGCCGCACGCTTCTCTTTTTCATCGTTTTGAAAGATAAGTTCTTTATTGGCAATGTTTAGCTCAGCGGCGCGTTTCTCTTTTTCCTCGTTTTGAAAGACAAGTTCTTTATTAGCAATGTCTAGCTCAGCGGCGCGTTTCTCTTTTTCCTCGTTTTGAAAGACAAGTTCTTTATTGGCAATGTCTAGCTCAGCGGCGCGTTTCTCTTTTTCCTCGTTTTGAAAGACAAGTTCTTTATTAGCAATGTCTATCTCAGCGGCGCGTTTATCTTTTTACTCGTTTTGAAAGACTAGTTCCTTGTTCGCAATGATTAAGGCTTGTTCTGCCTTATGGTGCTTGATGGTATTTTTATCGTATACTACTTTTAAGGAATTAAACGCTTTTTGCAATTTTTGTAGCTCCTTTACTAATTCATCTGTGGGTTGTTCTTGATTGTCCATAATATGGTTGTTTTAGACGATGAACTTTTAATGTCAGACTTAACATTGGCTATAACGAGAGAAGATGTTACTAGGTGGCGGAGGGTTTGGTTTGATTGATTGGCTGCCGATTACGTACATATCCATTTTGTGTGCACCAGGTATGGGTCTACTATCACAAGATAGTCAAAATATTCCAGATTATGTTGAGTTCTTGTCTAAGAGCTTATGGTAATCACAAGATTGTAAAAAAGATAGGGACTAAGGCTCAAAGGCTCAAAGGCTCAAAGGGCACACTTCGATCAATTTATTGGCCGGAGCCGTCTACTCGATTATAAGCCGTTTTCTTTTAAACACGATATTGCTTTCCCCAAAAACAATACCCATGCCTGGTTGGACTTTTCTATTAGTTCTGAATAAGTCAATAAATTAGTTTTGAATAATTCACGTTTCACATCGTTCTCATAAACAGCGCTAGGGTCAATGTAAGCCATACTCCATGTTTCAAAAGCCTATCTTTTATAAAACCTTTATAAAATATTTTAACACCAGAATGACGTTTGTCCTGTTTGATAACTGAAATAAGTTCTGCTATTATTTCATGGTCACCTTCTATTATCTGAAGAAACTTATGGTTGTAATAAATAAGACATCCTTAAATATCATTTGTTTTACGCTGTACTTAACGCTATTTGGACGCAAAAAAATTGAAAAAAATTGATACCTTG
>JBLHJZ010000087.1:0-11176 GCA_047619515.1 Saprospiraceae bacterium
GTAGGTACGACGATGAATGATCGTTTTGTCTATATGCCATCAGTAGGCTTCTGTATTATCCTTGGGTACATTATTGCCAGATTATTGCCGGCAAAGCTCAATGCACAGCCAGGAAAAGTCAGGGTAATCAGTATTGGCCTTTTTGCTATTTTAGTGTTGGGTTATGGGACTAAAACGTTATTGCGGGTACCGGATTGGCGAAACGCCTTGACCCTTAACAGTGCAGCAGTAAAGTATTCCCCCAATAGCGCAAGAGCCAATTGCTTTATGGGCGTCGCCCTTTGGGCAGACTATCATGCAGAGACCGACCCGAATCAAAAAAGCCAGTTATTGGATGAGGTTACCTATTATGTTGACAGAGCTTTGGAGATATACCCTGGATATGGATCTGCTTTGACTATGAAATCGGGCTCGCTTGCCGAGCATTATAAAAAGGATTATGATATTGATAAATTACTGGCTGGATTTACTAATGTGTTGCGATACAAAGAGCGTACTCAATATACCGATGAATACATCCAATACTTAATCGATCAAAACAGAAACCTTGATAAAGTAGTCCCCTTTTTATACTATCTTGGATATAATGTAAATCTAAAAGGGCGAAACTCAATTAATGCGGCTCTCTATTATTTAAACTTAGCATACCAGATCAATACATCTGACGAAACGGTCATCCGGGCTATTGTAGATTGTTATCAGACTGGCGGGAACCAACAGAAGGCGGATGAGTTTTTGAGACTGTTGGAATAAACAATTTACCTTTTGCTTTCCCCGCAGTTCGGCGTAGTTTGTAAAAAAAAAACAACGACAAGTGTAGGTTGTACCTACACGTCACCAAAGATGATTTCAGAAATGAAGATAGAAAATAAGAGCTCGTAGAGGTCTGCATGGGGCTTAGCCTATGCATGTCATGGGAGTACCCGCTAACTTTGTGTCTTTGCGCCTTCGTGGCAAAAAAACACATTATACTCCGTTAATTTACCAAGCACTCAATTAAATAGTAAGAAAAGTGAAAACCATGTAGAGGTGCCTAATCTTTGCCATTTAAAAAACATTAGCCTGCCGAGTCTCAACATACACTCAAACCCTACTCGATATTTAAACGATGACAAAGCACCAGAAAACTATTCTTCGCCGGGTTCAAAACTATCAAGTCAAAATATCAGAAGGTACATTCTTCTGATTTTGATAATACTGTACATTCTCTTTTACAATAATATCAAGGGGTAAATATTGAAGAGCTGGAATTTTAGTTTTTACAATAAAATGTTGATAGAGGCTAATGATACCGAGATAACCTTGTTGCTTTGGATTTTGGTTGATCAGAAAGTTGATCTTATCTTGTTGCAGCATCTTTAGGTTCTGCTCAACCAAATCAAAACCTACTATTTTAATACGGTTGACAACAGATTCTTCAAGACACTCAATAGCCAGATGAGCACGGGAATTGGTAAAAAAGATACTTGATAAATTTGGGTTTTCCATAATCAGATTTCGTAAAAAAGAAGAGAGTTTTTCTTCGTCGTTGAAGTGTTCAAATTCCAACGTCAGGATTTTAATTTCCTTTTTGGTATGCTGCTCAAAATAATGGCGAAACCCCTGAGCTTTATCCACAAGATGAATAGCATTAGTGCTACCCTTGGATAGGTTTAAGATTAGAACAGTCTCGTTTTTATTCAAACCAAAACTTAGAAGCCGTGCGGCTAGTACACCGCTCTGATAGGAATCCTGACCAATGTAGGATAGTTTTGTTGCTTCACTGATGTTCGTGTTGAAAATGATAGGGGCAATACCTTTAGCTTCACATTCTTTTAAAAGCCATTTGCCTTCCTGTACAAAGATAGGAGGGAAGAGTATGCCATCCGGCGGGTTAAATAAAATTGCTTTAGCTTTTTCGAGAAAATCTTCAGGACTAAGCAATTCGAAAAAATGATATTCAACCTGGATACCGTAGTGTTGTACCTGCTTTCGCGCAGCCTCCATTCCTTCATAAGGTTGTTTCCAATAAGGATCTGCAGAGGGTTCTGGAAGCAGTACTACAATACGGAAGGTCTGGTTCATGGCTAAAGCACTAGCGATTAGGTTGCGCTCAAATCCTAGCTCTTCCATCACCTTTAATACTTTGTTTCTTACCTCGGGAGCTACATTCCCTCTATCGTGAATAACCCGATCTACTGTACCGGTTGAAACGCCTGCCATAAGGGCAACATCTTTAATTCTTACTCTTTTTTTCATTTCGTCATTAATGCTTTTTTTTGGAATAGGTACCCAAATTATTGCCTGACCATTAGCTTCATCAATAGGGTCAGCCATTGATAAGCACAAATATATTAAACAAATAATGATTTACATTCCTTAAAAATATAAAATTTTATATTGTTGTGTGCGCGAACAAAAAAATAAAAAAAATATGTGTGCGCACACAGTGGATGAGTATTTTTTACTACATTTGGCAATAAATTGACTTTTTTAATGAATAGGACCGAAACAAACATTTTGCAGGATTAGAGAGATGCGGTACTTATATCAAACTAGGAATGGTAGAACTGGCTGTATATGATGCGGCTATTTTTAGGAGCTGCTTCTTTATTATGGAAAAAAGAAATACTTTGTGCGGTATAAAATTGTGATTTTCATTTGAAGGTTTGTAGCCGGGCTCAGTATGGCAAAAGATAGGTTTTTAATTATTTGTTATTCTTCGACTGGCTCAGAACAGGTTCTGAAAAGGCTTGAATTACGAGATTTTTAAATTTAACATTATTACTTTTTCAAGCCGATCTAAGTATAAATAAATTTTAATATGAAAAAGATATTAACTCAAGAAAATTCCAAAGTGCTAAAATATCAATTGAAGTCTTTGGAGAAAATGCAGGTGAAAATCTGGGAAACAGCTTCCGCTGCATCTTTACATATTGCTCAATCCATTGCTTTGTCTATTCGACAAAAACAACAGGATGGGGAACATATTGTATTAGGCTTAGCCACGGGTTCTTCGCCGATTAAAATTTATGATGAACTGGTACGTATGCATCGCGAAGAAAAATTAAGCTTCCGCAATGTGATTACCTTCAACCTAGACGAGTACTATCCCATGCAACCGGATGCGAGACAAAGCTATGTTCATTTTATGAAGGAATATCTTTTTGACCACGTCGATATCCCGGAAGAAAATATAAATATTCCGAATGGTACTTTACCGATAGAGGAAATTGGAGATTTTTGTGCCCAATATGAAAAGAAAATTAATTCCTACGGCGGTATAGATATTCAATTGCTGGGTATCGGTCGTACCGGTCATATCGGTTTCAACGAGCCAGGCTCCTGGGAAGATTCTTACACCCGCTTGGTTCGCCTGGATGCCATTACACGTAAGGATGCGCTCAAAGATTTTATACGGGAAGAAACCGTACCGCATCGGGCAGTCACCATGGGTATCGCCAGTATTATGAAAGCCCGGACAGTGTACCTTATGGCATGGGGACAACATAAAGGGCCCATTTTACAAAAAGCGGTTGAAGGTGAAATCACTTCAGCTATCCCTGCTACTTTTTTGCAAAATCACCCAAATGTAAAAGTCTATGTGGACACGGAAGCAGCGGAAGAGCTCACTAAAATAAAAACACCCTGGCTTGTTGGTCTCTGCAACTGGAATGATGCCCTGATTTGTAAAGCGGTAGTTTGGTTATCCCAAAAATTAGATAAACCGATCCTAAAATTAACTGACCAGGATTATAACGAAAATCATCTTTCTGACCTTATTGTAGAACGCCATTCTGCATATAGTATTAACATAGATATTTTCAACCGACTACAACGAAGTATCTCCGGTTGGCCTGGCGGAAAACCTAGTGAAGACGATAAATATCGCCCGGAACGAAATACTCCTGTTAAGAAAAGAGTTATCATATTTAGCCCACATCCCGACGATGATGTCATTTCAATGGGGGGTACTTTCCAACGTCTTGTGGAACAAGGGCATGAAGTGCACGTAGCTTATCAAACCTCTGGGAATATCGCGGTACATGATTATGATGCAGCTCGATTTTTAGAATTCTTTGAAGAGTTTGGCGAATCACAAAACATACTTTCCGAGGAAGGTAAAAAATTGATTAGTGGATTAAAACAATTTTTAGAAAATAAAGAACCGCAGCAAGTCGATACCATACCCGCCAGACAAGTGAAAGGCTATATCCGTCGAGGGGAAGCACGAGCGGGGGCTAAATTCTGTGGACTTGATGACGATCATATCCATTTCCTGGATCTCCCTTTTTACGAAACAGGAAGTACCCGAAAGCAACCAGTTGGCCCTAAAGACATCGAAATTATTGCCGAACTGATGGAAAAGATCAAACCCCATCAAGTCTATGCTGCTGGCGACCTGGCTGACCCGCATGGTACCCATCGTGTTTGTCTGGATGCGATACTTGGTGCCTTCGAAGAATTAAAAGCCAAAAAATGGTTAAAGGATTGCTGGCTTTGGTTGTATCGCGGAGCCTGGCATGAGTGGACGATAGACGAAATCGAAATGGCAGTTCCCATCAGCCCTCAGGAATTATTCAACAAACGAAAAGCCATCTTTATGCACCAATCCCAAAAAGACAGCCCTCCTTTTCCGGGGGATGATGAAAGGGAATTTTGGATTAGAGCCGAAGATCGGAACAAAGATACAGCAAGAAAATATCGTTCCCTTGGTTTGGCAGAATACGAGGCGATGGAAGCTTTTGTCCGTTGGAAATTTACCGATTAGGGCATTAAAGAGCCTGCCATACGCTAATGGTCTTTGCGGTCTACTGAATATCCATATCTCGAATACTAGTAGTCTGACGCCCGATCCAGCAGGAGCCGAATGGCAAGGGGCGTCTGACTTCTAGTATATAAAAGTGCAGTAGTTTCTCATTTGGACAGATAGTAGGCTTGTTTTAGCTCGAAGATTCCTTCGGGCTCAACGAACTACAGCGGATCGTTGAGTATGAAACGAATTGGAAGGATCAGCGAGCTAGAAAATACCTCCTATGAGGAACTGCTGATAAAAGCAAAACAGTAATTCCTACCAGACTGAAATTCAACTACAAACACATCCCTAATTTTCATAATAGAATATTTTAACACAAAAAGTGTTAATAATTGTTTTGTTTTGTTGTTTATAAACACAAATTGTTTTAAATTTGAATTATTGATTCGATTTAAAACAATTTATTATGGAAAATACTTCAACCATCAATCTCACCTTTTACCTCAAAAAATATTGGTTTCAATTATCCCTGGTCACTATTGTGCTTTACGTAATATTGAGTAAAGATCTTAGTTTTCAATTTAATATCAATAATCCTGATATTGAAAACTCAATTGAATTGCCTAATAATGTACAACAACCTGGCAAAAAAGAAAAGGAATTATTCACTCAAAAGAGCAGCAATCCTGAAGTTGTAAAGAGTGAAGCAGGGTTCTTTAGCAGTATTCCATTTATCGGGAGTGGTAGTAGTAGTGCTAAGAAAAAGTCTGAATTGCCTCAGATCGAAGCGTTTGTAATCGACTCTTATCTTAAACGTTTTGCGAATGTCGCTATCAGCGAACGCAAGAAATATGGCGTTCCTGCTTCGATCATCCTTGCAAACGCATTATTTCATAGCTATGCAGGCAAGCGGGATATGGCACAATCCGGAAATAATCACTTTGCGATCCCCTGTACTACGGACTGGAATGGTCCGAATGATACTTATACCGGGATGTGTTATCGACATTATGAAAATGCCTGGACTAGTTTTAGAGATCACAGCTTGTTTGTGACTTCAGGGAAATATGCGAAACTACGACAACTAGGATCTACCGATTATAAAGGATGGGCAAAAAATCTGGAAGCGGAAGGTTTCTCTGAGTTCGAAGATCTTGAAAAGAATCTCCTCAGCCTGATAGGAAAGTATGACTTGGCCCGGCTGGACTTTTTGTAACAGAAGTGAGAGGTGAGGGGTGATTAGTGAGGGGGCTTTTTCTGGACTCACCCCTCACCAACTCACTCCTCACCCCTGTATTACTGCACCCCTTCCCGCTTCTTTCTCCTATAATCAACACCGGCACCATAAACCCAACCAAAATTTCCACTTTTACTTTTGATCCTGACCCAGGGTTCGTTGGCCATTACTTTTCCGAGGCTGAGTTGTTGAGTAGAATCCGTATACTCTCCGGTGAAATATACTTCGTCAAAGAGTTTAAATTTCTCCACAACAGTACTATCCAAATGAGGCCCGGTGCGCATATTCAAACCGTCGATGGTAATATATAGTAGGGAAACGACTTCCGTTATCACGGGTTGATTTCCTGAAGTCGTACCTGAACCAGTCGAAGTGCTTGATGACCCTATAGGCTCTTCTTTGGGTGGAAGTGGTTGTGGCATTGAAAAATAAATAGAATCCGTGTTTTCATCGCTGAGGCCTGATTCTTCCGCAGATCCATCTTCATTGGCGTACTCATTTTTGGTAGCGCCACATTTTGAAACTGCCCAGATGATAAAGCTCAGAAAAAAAACAAGGATGATAATGATCTCTATACTTGGGAGAACGCCTTTCTTTAGTTTACTCATAGTTTTTAGAATATAGTGTTGTAAAAATCGTTTAATACTTTTGTTTATCGAAAGTAAATTTATAACAAAAATAATTTACTCATGGATCAGTTTAGAAAAATATCAGGTAAAGTTATATTTTTAGCGCACTCTTAGGATATCAGCTTTGTTATATTTACTTGCTTTCTTTTACTTAAAAATATATCTAATTTTTTTTATAACAAAAACATACTGATAGTCAAGGGTTTAAAAATATGAAAAAAACAAAAATTGAGCCGTTTCGAAAATGACTGACGAATTATTTTATAAAATTGCTATTACAAAAATTCCAAAAATTGGACCTATACTTTCCAAAAACCTTATAAGTTATTGTGGCGGAGCGGCAGCTGTTTATCAAACCAAAAAAAGCAACCTGATGAAAGTGCCAGGAATAGGCGCAGGAATGGCTGAAGAAATAATGAAAGGAAGAGAGATCAGTTTACAGCTCGCAGAAAAAGAATGTGCTTATTTGGAAAAGAATAAAGTGAAAGCTCTTTTTTACCTGGATAGTGATTATCCGCGAAGACTTAAACACTTTCACAACTGCCCGGTCGTTTTATATTATAAAGGTAATGCGGACCTAAATCACGATCGGATCATAGCTATAGTAGGGACCAGGCAACCAAGCTTATATGGTAAGTTAAATTGTGAAGAAATCGTAGCAGGATTGGAGAAATATAATGCTTTAGTAATAAGTGGCCTGGCTTATGGAATAGATATCACTGCCCATAAGAAATGTGTAGATATAGGCCTTCCGACTATCGGTGTAATGGGACACGGGATGTCAATGATTTATCCGGCAGCGCATAGTAGTGTTGCAGGAAAAATGGTTCAAAACGGAGGATTGTTAACAGAATTCACGCATGATATGACTCCGGAGAGAGAATTCTTTCCTATGCGAAATAGAATCATAGCGGGGATTTGCGATGCACTGGTTGTGGTAGAAACAGCCGCTAAAGGAGGGTCCATGATTAGTGCTCATATGGCCAACGATTATGGAAAGGATGTCTTTGCCATTCCCGGGAGATTGAATGATAAAATGAGTGAAGGTTGTAATCATTTGATAAAAACACATAAAGCCGCCCTTTTGGAGGGTGTTGAGGATATTGGCTATATTATGCGCTGGGATAAACAAGTGGAAAATACTGGATTCCAAAAATCCTTGTTTGTCGAACTAAATGAAAAGGAGCAACAGATTGTAGACCTGCTCAAAAATGGAGAAGACCTCAGCGTCGATAAACTTTGTTATGAGACCAGTATAAATTCTGGAGAAATGGCATCATTGTTATTAGATTTAGAGTTCAAAGGAATTATTAAACACAAACCGGGAAAGCGATTTGTTTTAATTTAGCAATAATCATCAAAACTTTTTCAAACTAATTTATGAAAAGGATATCCTATTTATTTCTAGCGCTGTTTTTCTTTTCCTGTGATATTGATACCCTTGATACACCTTCAGCTCAGTATGAAGGGATGAGCGTTTTTGCAAATTATAAGGATCCCGTTTTTGCAAGAAAACCAAAAAACATCATTCTTTTGATTGGTGACGGCATGGGGATTTCTCAAATCACGGCAGGGCTTTATATGAATGGTAATAAACTAAATTTGGAAAGATTTCCGATAATTGGTTTACATAAGACTTATTCCGGGAGTCACTTAGTCACGGATTCTGCTGCTGGTGCTACTGCTCTTGCCTGCGGTATAAAAACCTATAACGGTGCCGTTGGAGTGAATATGGATACTTTACCGGTGAGAAATATTTTGGAAATAGCGGAAGCAAAAGGGATGGCGACCGGGCTCATTGCAACGTCTACGGTTGTTCATGCTACACCGGCTGCATTTATTGCCCATCAGAAGCATAGGGAAATGTATGAAGAAATAGCAGCAGATTTCCTGAAAACTGAGATTGACTTTTTTGTAGGTGGAGGGAAAAAATATTTTGACCGGAGATCAACTGATGATAGAAACCTTTATAGTGAAATGCAAGAAAATGGCTATGTCGTATCTGATTATTATCAAAATGAGCTAATAAATTGTGAACTTTCCTGGAACAAAAATTTTGCTTATTTCACTGCGGATAATGACCCATTGCCTGTTTCTCAGGGCAGAGACTATTTGTATGCGGCCAGCAAAATGGGAATGGCTTTTTTAACTAGACATAGCCAGGAAGGTTTCTTCCTGATGATCGAAGGATCGCAAATCGACTGGGGTGGTCATACCAATGATTCTGATTACCTGATTTCGGAAGTACTGGATTTCGACAGGACAATAGGTTCGGCACTTGATTTTGCTGCCAAAAATAATGAAACCTTAGTTATCGTTACCGCAGATCATGAAACTGGAGGATATTCCATATTAAAAGATTCAAAAATGGATGACCATCTTGTGACCGCCTTTACTACAGATTACCATACTGCGGATTTAATCCCTGTCTTTGCTTTTGGGCCGGGAGCCGAAGCTTTTAGTGGAATTTACGAAAATACGGCGATTTTTAAGAAGATAAAAAAAGCTTTAGAAAGGTAAAGTTCTCACTTCTCACCCCTCACCTCTGCCCCTGTCACAGATGCCTTTCCGCATGATAAGAAGAGCGCACCAAGGGGCCACTTTCGACATAATTAAAACCTTTCTGCAAACCTACTTCTTTGTATTCGGCAAATTTATCGGGGTGGACATATTCCGCAACTTCGAGGTGCATCTTAGTAGGTTGGAGGTATTGTCCGATCGTCAAAACATCACAGCCATGATTGATCAAATCATCCATAATTTTGAAAACTTCCTCATCTTTTTCACCTAAGCCCACCATAATACCGGTCTTGGTTCTATGGCCGAAATCTTTGATACGTTGTATCTGTTCGAGACTCCGGGCGTATCTGCCTTGTGGCCGAACCTTTCGATAAAGGCCTTCCACGGTTTCCATATTATGTGAAACGACTTCCTGACCGCCGCTGATCATTCTTTCCAGTGCCTCCCAATTGGCTCGTGTATCAGGGATCAAAGTTTCTATCGTCGTTTCCGGAGAAAGTGTTTTGATAGAACGGACAGTCTGATACCAGATTTCTGCTCCTCTATCTTTAAGCTCATCGCGATTCACCGAAGTGATAACGGCATGTTTTACCTGCATCAGTTTGATGGCTTCTGCGACTCTACGTGGTTCATCCACATCGTATTCAGCAGGTCTCCCGGTTTTTACAGCGCAAAAAGAACAGGATCGGGTACAAGTATTGCCCAGGATCATAAAAGTAGCCGTACCCGCACCCCAGCATTCCCCCATATTCGGGCAATTGCCACTTTGGCAAATAGTATTCAGCTTATACTCATCAACCAGTGACCGTACTTTTTTATATTTTTCACCAATAGGTAGTTTGACTCTTAGCCAGTCTGGTTTTCTACGCCTCGGTTCTTTTTGCTCAACAATTGGAAGTTCAAACATTGTATTTTTTTTTTCGATTAGCAACGCTGTTGGCTATTTGCTGCTCTTTTATCGCGATAGAAGATTAGCTAAGGGTTAAAGACAAATAGCTTATCCAAAACAAATATTCTCGAAACAAGTTTTATGGAAATTAATTTAGTATTGTTCAAAAAATAAAATCCTCTTTTGGATTCTTCAATCTAAAGGATTCCTCAACCGCTATGGCTATTTCAGAATCATTTAGATTTTCGGAATGTCGGATTTATTTTTTAAACGGCACTTACCAGCGTTTTCCGAGCTGTAAAGTTAAATAAAGATTGACGAAATAGGGCCGGTTTTCTACGAATTCAACTTCACTGACCATAATAGGGGTTTTCTTTAAAAAAACATCTACCATGATTCCGGCTTCGAAAGCTTTAACGAATTGATCGAATGCACCCCAGTCAAAGTGAACACTCAATTTTCCATGAATCCCGGGTATTGGTTTTATTTCGCTAAAGCCTTTGCTAAAACCAGAAGCGCCGTAAATGGCGTTATTGTCAAGAAAAGTAGCGGCGTTAGTGCCATCATATTTTTCACTAATAAGAACGATATTACTGGGGTCACCATCTTGTGTTCTCCAAAAATCCAAATAATAAGGTTTGAGCAAACCCAATGTGGGGCCTGCTTCATAGCTTATCCCAACTGCAACACCTTTTCTTTTTGCTTTTTCAGAAAAGTATCTCTTCATTCCTATACCGGCACGAATGGCGTAAAGGTTATTTTCTTTACCAAAAACAAAGGACTTGGAAGTTCTGTTACTAAATTGATTTGGATAGTCGAAGCTTTGGCGATGTTCTTTTGGATGTTTTAATTCACCAATCTCAATATGATAATATTTGGTTTTATAATAAGATTGAATCCGGCCAATATTAGCAGCTATTGCCCATCCATTAGTATGTAGTCTGAGATCAAAAGAAAGTTCTTTATCATAAACTAATCCTTTTGCTTCATTGGATAATTGTTTAGGCTGAAAAGTAGTACTCTGTGAGTAGGCTAGACCAGAAAAAAGTATAGAGAAGGAGAGGAGTATTATAATCCTATGCATATAGAAAACGATTTGATAGAAATGAAGTGTAATGCATTGCGATAATTTTTAATATTTAAAGCAAGAATTATGCTGTTTCTTA
>JBLHJZ010000088.1:0-11099 GCA_047619515.1 Saprospiraceae bacterium
CCATAAGACTTTCCGGAAAGAAAGTCGAAATCATAGATTTCCCAGTATTTTGCATCGGTATAGATGGCAGAAAAATTGACCTTTTTATTATTAATAAAAATATCATAGCTGTTACCCGTACTGTAGATGCTCATTTTTTCGACAAAAGGTATATCCGATAAATGAGTAGTCAGGAAAGTATAACTGATGCTTGACCTGGACATTGATTTACCTGCGGATTTATAATTATAGCTGGTGTCATAATTGGCCACATTATCAATATAACTGGTGTCAATGATCAATGTCGTATCCTGATATTCTTTGGACATAGACAATGTTGGCGTAAAGATCATTTGATCCTTTTTACTTAGCGGTGGGTGACTGCCTAGTTCTGATTCGAAAAATGCAGTGGCAAGCATCAGGATCATGAGCGTAAAGCTGATTCCAAATAGACTAATAAAGGTGAAGAACTTATGTCTTCCCAAAACTTTTATGGCGAGCTTTAAATAGTTTTTTAGCATGGCTTTAATAATAAAATAAATAATAATGAAAAAATTACCGAGACTCAATTCTCAGCGCTGTCGACCTCACCCCTCACCCCTCACCTCACTCCTCACTCCTCACTTCTGTTAATCCACCTGGCTCCCATCGAAAAGCCGAACCAACCGATGCGTCTTTTTCGCCATTTGCTCATCATGCGTCACCATGATAATTGTCGTTTTTTCCTGCTCGTTGAGTTCGGTGAGGATATCCATAATCTCATTGCCCATGACGCTGTCCAGATTTCCGGTAGGCTCATCAGCGAGAATGATATTTGGTTTACCGACGATGGCGCGGGCGATGGCGACTCTTTGTTTTTGCCCGCCGGAGAGTTGGCTGGGGAAGTGCTTCATCCGGTTTTTCAAACCTACTTTGACCAGCGCTTCTTCTGCCATTTGGCGACGTATTTTCGAACTTACATTTCGGTATAACAGCGGGAGCTCCACATTGTCGACGACCGAAAGATCATTGATCAAATGAAAACTCTGAAAAATAAAACCGAGGTGTTCGTTTCGGAATTTTGCTAGAGATTTGCTATTATAGTTGTCGATGGAATACCCACTGATAGAAAGCCCTCCCTCTGAAGGTTCGTCGATCAGTCCCATAATGTTGAGTAAAGTACTCTTGCCACAACCGGAAGGCCCCATGATAGATAGGAATTCTCCTTTTTTGATGTCGATGTTGATTTGGTTAAGCGCAAGGGTCTCTACGGTTTTTGTTTTGTAGATTTTGCTGACGTTATTTAATTTTATCATGATTGATTTTTTTAATATGCTGTTTCGTTATTTAAACCTTCGCTATTCAAACATACGAGGTTTTTGGAAACCTGCGAGGTTGGAAGTTAGCAGCTAATTGCTAGTATTTAATTATTTCTCTCTTTTCAAAATCGTAAACGGTCATCAATTGCAATGTAAAGTAGTTAGTCCAAAAAAGACCGAGTGTGGAGATATATTCTCTGACAGCCTGATCTTTTTCTCTGTGTGCGAGCGTTAATTCAGTGATACTGATAGCGCTGAGTAAGTAGCTTTTTTTGGTGATCTCAAATCGTTCCTGAGCAACTGTTTTAAATTCTTCGACCAACTTGAGTTCTTCTTGCAGGTTTTGATATTGCCGGACGACTTGCCGGATATTAGTCTCTAGTGCTAAGCGATCCTGGCTGATTTGTTTTTGTATAAAATCTCTTTTGGCTTTTGAAAGATTGACTTCGGATTTTTGCCGTCCCCAGTCTACGATTGGAATATTTAAACTTAGGGTAACGAATTGCTCCTGCTTGGGATCAGTATAAACATCTTCGAGATTAATGGATCCTCTGGCCAAGCCGACCGAAGCAGTCAAGTCCGCATTGAATCCGCCATTACCTTTAACCTCGGCGATATCTCGTTCGGCTTCAAGGAGTGTTCTGGTTTGTGCATCAATTTCATATCGGTTTTTCAAAGCTTGCTGTAGCGCAAAAGCAGCATCGACAGCAATGCCTTCTTTGATCTTCGGAATTTGAGGTACGATCATTTGACCATCATAATCCAAGCCAAGGAAAGTATACAATTTAGAAGAAGCGAATTGTACTGCTTGTTCCGCCCGCTTTTTATTTCTGGTAGCAGAGATCAGTTCCAACCGTAGCGCCATAAGATCATTTTGAGAAATTTTCCCTAAGTCATATCGTTCCTG
This sequence comes from Saprospiraceae bacterium, assembly GCA_047619515.1. Classification (GTDB taxonomy): domain Bacteria; phylum Bacteroidota; class Bacteroidia; order Chitinophagales; family Saprospiraceae; genus JAHDHW01. Next base: position 2,185 of record JBLHJZ010000088.1, read on the forward strand.
AGCAATGTCGAAAAGCGATTGGTTGCCTTCTTTATTAGAAATAGCGATATTTAAATCTTCGTTGGCGATCAATAGGTTAAAAAATAATTCGGAAGCATCCAGGTTGATTTCTTCCATATCTGCCGAGTATTTTTTCTCTGCTTCCCGCAGCTTCATGGGCGCCAGTTTTTTATCCCATTTAAATTCATTGAAACCAAAAAGCGGTTGAAAAATGCCCAGTCGGATAGGTGATCCATTATAAAAGCTTTCATTGCTTTCGAAATTATCAAATCGTTGTAAGTTGGATTCCAGAAAAACAGCTCCCCCGGTTTTTGTAATATTTTGAATAGCCTGGATGCCGATTGAGGAGTTGTTATTCGTGACGGGTTGAAAAAGTACGGTACCATCAGGCTGTTCGATCTCGCGGGAAGTCTTGGCATAGTTAGGTAGTTTTGCAGTTCCATTGATTTGCGGTTTCAATCCTGATTTATAAATCGAAAAATTAAAGTGGGCACTTTTCAACTCAAACTTAGCGGCTTCGCTAAAGATTGAACGATCTTTCGCCATTTCGATAAGCCGCTCCAAAGATAGCGTATCCAATCCTCCCTGAGCAAAACCAATCAAAGGGCAACTTATCAAAAAACAAAGGATAATATTTATATAAAAAATTTTCATTTCAACATTTTTTATGCTACCTGTTTGTAATCCCAAATCCCAAATCCCAAATCCTCAATCCTCAATCCTCAATCCTCAATCCTCAATTGAATCACATCCAAGTGATCATAATCCTTCATATCCGAAATAATCACCTGATCCCCGACCTGTACATCCCCTCCAATAATCTCCACATAGTTTACATTGCTAAGGCCAATATTTACTTTTCTCTTTTTAGCCTGATTGCCCTTCACCACAAAAAGGCTTTGATCCATACTACCGGTAAACGCAGAACCATTTCTGATTTTCAATACATCCTCTTTCTTGTCAGAGATGATGAAAACTTCTACCCGCATATTTGGGCGTAATTCTTTTTGATCGGCTTCGGCGAGAATAATTATGAATTCTACCGTGTTGTTTTCTACAGCAGGAAGGATAGAAGTGATAGCTCCGTCGAGCATCGTTTTATTGGCCCGGACTTTTACCGGCATACCGATTTTTACGAGATTGGCATAGCGATCAGAGCAGGAACCTTCGATACGGAAACTTTCGAGATTAGCGATTCTTACCAGGGGATCTCCTTCGTTTACTTTTTGTCCGATATTTTCGTTGATCCAGGTGATCACTCCTCCACGCGGAGCTTTGACAGAAGTCTCTTTTAGCTTTCGGGCAAGTTCCTGAAGTTTCTTTTTCTGGATCATCACTTCGAGCTCAAGGTTTCGTTCGTCACTGCCAATGACTTGCTTTCGGAAATTTAGCTCATTATCGAGTTTCTTTTTTTCAAGCTGTTCGATCTGTACGTCCAGTTCCGCTTGCTCCACTTCTTCCTGTGTGGCGCTACCGATTTCCTTTAATCGGCGGATATCGGCAAGATTTGCTTCGAGGCTTGAAAGTCTTAATCCTTTGATTTGGTTTTCGTAATCAATATCATTGAGATCTTTTTTGTATTCCAGTTTGAGACGGGTGATATTATTCGTTTTTAGTTCGAGTTCATCTTTGAGGGATTCATTTTCGAGCTTGATATATTCTTCATCCAGTTTTAAAATAAGATCACCGGGCTTTACCTGCGTACCGGATTTTAAAAGTATCTCCTGTATTTCGGTACTGACCGGTGCATTGATCTGTTGTTCGAAAGAAGGAACAACAAGGCCGGTTGCGGTGATGGTATTGTCCATATCACCTCGTTCTACATTGGCGAAGATGAAGTCTTCTTTTTTGATTTCAGTTTTCAAAAGATTACGAAGTAGAAATATTCCGGCGGCGATGGCTACGATAACCAAAAGATATTTAAACCATTGTCCGAAGTTGTTTTTTCTTTGATCCAGCGATGATATTGGCTTATCCATTTTATTTATTGTCTTTGCTTCACCAAAGTTTCAATGGCTATGCCAAAACGCGACTTATTGGTTATCAGGGTATTATATAATTTTTTATTTATAAAAGTGTTCGATATCGGGCAAGAGTGTTCGATTTTATAGCTGTTGAAAGTTTAGCCTGAGTGAAACGAAAGGGGTAACTTGCAACGCTAAAATATGGGCAAGTTTCCAACTTGCCATCCAAAGGCAAAAAAGCCATAAAGCCAGCAAGTTACAAACTTGCATTATTCGCCTATTCCAAGTTACCCCCTCGACAGGCTCGGGCTAAACTTGAAAGTCCAAAAAATCCAAATCCAAAAGCGCTTCCTCCAGACGCCCGCAATAAGCACTGGCGCTTGAATAAATATAATTTTCAGGAGCGTAAACAATCCCTGCTTTTACGGGGTTATTATGTAAATAATTTAGTCGTTGTCGTGCAAAATCTGTAGAAGATAATTGAATAGGGTGACTACCTTGTACCCAAACCTGATAGTCTTTATTATTATAATTTCGTTCTCCTGCTGATTTGAAAATCCAAAGCATCCAATGTCTTCTGCTTTCTTCTGAAGATTTAATTGCTTTTATGAGTTCTTTAGAGGTATGCTTTTTAAAATCTCTCATAATATCGGAAAAAGTGGGATTTCCTTTTCTTGAAATAATCAAATATATATGATTGCTCATTATGCAATAAGCATGAATCACGAGCCCTTTGTTTTCCTGGCAGTATTTCAACGAATCAATTAGGATTCCCCGGTAAGTATTTCTGGTAAAAAGGTCTATCCATTGTATTACGGTACAGGTTACAAAATATAAGGCTTCGGGGTCTCTGAATTTATAGGCGCTACTCATTTGACTTGTTGTTTTAATTATTGAAAATATCAATGTCTACTTATAAGACTCCAAAGGGTAGGAAATTCCATAAAATAAATTGATTTTTTTTCAACTGTTGCAAGTTTAGTGAAGCGTAACACTGTTGCAAGTTTAGCGTAGCGTAACTTGTAATACTGAAATAAAGGCAAGTTTCCAACTTGCCAATCGAAGGGAAGGAACAGATCCATAGTTAGCAAGTTACAAACTTGCATTATTTGCTTATTCCAAGTTACGGCTGCGCCTAAACTTGAAACAGTAGGTCACCCCCTCGACAGGCTCGGGCTAAACTTGAAACAGTATAGCCTACTAAGGCAAGTTTAGCGTAGCGTAACTTGCCGGATAGCAATAAATGCAAGTTTCCAACTTGCCGGAAAGGACTTGTAAGGTAAAAACGCTCCATAATAAATCCATTATAAGTTGTGGCTAGCGCCTAAACTTCCATCAGCCTGCCAAAAAAGTAGTATCTTTGTGGACTTTTACAAAATTATAACATGGAAGAAAATCGTCCTATAACAGATTGGTTGCCAATCACAAAGAAAGAAGTGGAGCTCAGAGGCTGGGAAGAATTGGATGTCATTCTGATTTCGGGGGACGCCTATGTAGACCATCCTGCATTCGGAACAGCCGTAATCGGGCGTATTTTGGAAAGCGAAGGGCTACGGATTGCTATTGTGCCCCAACCCAACTGGACAGACGATTTAAGAGATTTTAAGAAATTCGGAAAGCCTAAAATGTTCTTTGGCGTGACTTCGGGGTGTATGGATCCTATGGTCAATCACTATACTGCTTCCCGGCGACGGCGATCGACTGATGCCTATACACCAGGAGGCCTTGCAGGATTCAGACCCGATTATGCGGGAAAAGTGTATACCGAGATTTTGAAAAAAATATACCCTGACGTTCCGGTGCTAGTCGGTGGGATCGAAGCTTCTCTTCGTCGGGTGACGCACTATGATTATTGGGCTGATAAATTATTTCCCAATTTTTTGACCCTAAGTGGTGCCGATATGGTGGTCTATGGAATGGGGGAGATGCCCCTTCGGGAGATTGTCCGCTTATTGAAAAAAGGGGTTCCCTTTGCCTCTTTAAAGACTATCCCGCAGACGGCAGTACTGATTCCAAGGGAAGCAGATTTACCCGTCAATAAAAACTGGGAAGACTTTCATTTATCTTCTCATGAAAAATGTCTTCGGGACAAACGCAGCTTCGCCGCGAATTTCAAAAATATAGAACAAGAATCTAATAAGGTCAAAGCCAGGCGATTGATTCAGGGCTGTGGCGATCACCACCTGGTCGTGAACCCTCCCTATCCGCCAATGACCGAAAATGAGATCGATACTTCTTTTGATTTGCCTTATACCCGGACGCCACATCCGAAATATGCGAAACGTGGTTCCGTACCTGCTTATGAAATGATCCGCTTTTCGATCAATATGCACCGCGGGTGTTTCGGGGGCTGTAGTTTTTGTACCATCTCTGCGCATCAGGGGAAATTTGTATCAAGTCGTTCCGAGGCATCGATCATGAAAGAAGTAGACCAGGTCACCAAAATGCCGGACTTCAAAGGATATATCAGTGACCTCGGCGGGCCGTCCGCGAATATGTACCGCATGAAAGGCAAAGTGCAATCTATCTGTGACCGCTGTGTAGCGCCCTCCTGTATTCATCCGGTGGTCTGTAGTAATCTGGATACAAGCCATAAACCTTTGACCAATATTTATAGAAAAGTAGATGCACATCCGGAAGTCAAAAAAGCTTTCGTGGGCAGTGGTATCCGCTATGATCTGTTGTCGGATTCTTATAATAAAAACACCGATGGCAGCGGTGACGAATACATGGAGCAATTAGTGACCTGCCATGTAAGTGGTCGCTTAAAAGTAGCGCCAGAACATACTTCAGATGAGACGCTGAAGACGATGCGGAAACCTTCGTTCAAACATTTCCACGAATTTAAAAAGAAGTACGATTTTTATAATAAAAAGCATGGATTGAATCAGCCCTTGATTCCTTATTTTATCTCCAGTCACCCCGGATCGACAGAAGAGGAGATGGCGAATCTCGCTGCGGAGACAAAAGAAATGGGCTTCAAACTGGAACAGGTACAGGACTTTACCCCTACGCCGATGACAGTGGCAACGATTATTTATTATACTGGTTTGCATCCCTATACTTTGAGGCCGGTTTATACCGCCAAGACACCTCAGGAGAAAAAACGACAGCACTTATTTTTCTTTTGGCATAAAAGAGAGAATCACCAGGAAATCCGGGATAAATTAAAAGCTATGAACCGGGAAGACCTCATCGAAAAGCTGATCAACGATAAAAAGAAGCATAATAAACGTACCATCCTCAATGGTCGTCATAATGATCATGTGATGAAGAAGTATCGGGGGAAAGGGAAAGGTGTTAAGAAATAGTCATTCTAATCCCTTGCTAATTGGATTTTATCTTACACAGCGACAAGACATCCCCCAATGCGTATATCGCCGGTCTTTTTGGAGCGGCTTTTCATTTCCCCGAAATTCAATGACCCAGGCCTCACCGCCACCACTGCGTACAGCCGTAAAATAATAGCCGATCTGGTCGCCCTGCCGGTATGTGCCGCGGTCATAGACCCCGCCTTTGGTTAAGCCCAGCTTTGAAATATCATCGGTCGAAAGCGAGAGCCATTCCTCCTTAATAGGCAAGCGCCAACCCTTTGGGCAGCGTTTTATCGCCGCTTCAAAATTATAAAGCCGCCCATATTTAGTACAGTTGCTCGGATCATCTTTATAGCACCAGGAGTTGTCCATCCCGATGTTCATATTCCGGGCAGCCCATTCGAGCTTGCCGATTTTTATCGTTGCAAAGGAGGGTGGAATGGCTTGGGACTCCTCGCTAATCGTTGTTTGCGCAGTAGTTTTCGGGATATCGGGAGGGCTTCCTTTTTGTTCCCGAGGCGTTTGAGCTTGTTCCTTTGGAGGAGAATAGTCCGTTTGTTGAGAAGATTGTTTAATAGGAGGATCAATTGGTTTTTCAATAGTTGTCTCTATGGGTTGATCAAAGTTTTCTTCTTGCGAAACAGGCTCGGTTGGCACAGGGTTGGTAAAAATCTGATTGACTAAAAAAGAAAACAAGGCCATAGCACCCAAGGCACCAAAGGCATAAAGTGCAAGTTTCCAAAGTGGTGTTTCATCAGGTGCTGTTTCATCAGGTGCTGTCTTATGGATAGTCTTTTCGATGCTCGGGTCTTCAATGCTTGGTTTGGGCGTATAGGCTGTCGTCGGGATTCCTTTACCCTCCCGGATTTGATTGCTGATCCGGATGAGCTCATCGACGACATGGTTGAATGCATTGTCCGGATGTTTCCAGTGTTCATTTGTTACCGGCAAAGTATTTTTCGGAAGGACTTGTAGTTTAGCGACCGGCGTTAATTGCCAGGTACATTCTTTGAGCAGGACAGGGATCACCGTTGCTTTACCCGTTTTTGATAATTGCAGCGCCTGCTTCATTTCTTTTTCATACAAATATTCTGAAGCGAAAAAGTCAGCACTGATCAACAAAACAATGATTTCTGCCTCTTCCATTGCTTTTCTGGAAGCTTCCTCCCTGTCGGTACCGACTTCAATTTCCCCGTCATGCCAGGCATCGACCAGCCCGATTCGCTCCGCAACAGAAAGTTGCTTACGCAGCCGTTCCATTAAATCTTTGTCTTGCACGGCATAAGCAATGAAAATATCAATAGGTTTAGTCATTAATCAGAAGATTTCATTTTTGGATTCGTTATCACTTTCTTTCAATAAACGGATGACATCACTTAAGCAAACAAGTGCTACAACAGCGGAATCACCCCTCACCTCTCACCCTCACCACGTCCCATCATCCTCCAGCATATCCATGATCTTTTCGATAAGCTGCGGGCAATCGATGACGAGATTATCACCTTTAATACTGACCTTGCCGCTGGTATAATCATTTTTTGAAAAACTTACGGAGATTCCTTCTGCGGATGCTCGGTAGGTATAATGACTTTTCATAGTCCCTTTATCTACTCGAATTTCATTGTCCAATTCAATATGGTTTTCCTTTAGGTAATTTTGAACAATAGGCTCATCTCCATAAAAGTGCTGATCAAACTTATCAAGTTCCACCGTTTTTTGCGGACTCTGTACCGCATAAGCCATGACCTGATGGTGAAACTGTTCTTCTTCCATGGGCTGACCCGTATCCTCATCAAGCGGTAAAGGCAATTTATCTACTACATTCATAAAAGTCTGTGTGATAGATTTACTGCTTTCCGGTTGATCCAGGCCTATCCAGTTGACAAAATATTCGGAAATCTCTTTTTGACTCTTGGCGTGCTTGAGCAAATCTACAAAGCGGCCACTATTTTGCTGAAACTTATTCAAAGTGATACGACAGGCCATCGCCAGCCGATCAGTATCAAGATGTTTCACACTATGTAAATTGAAAGTATTGCTTTCTTTATTTTTTCTAAATACAATACCTTCTTTATCCCTGATGAGAAAAATCCCCAACATTCGGGTCTCAAAATGTTCATATTCTGCATAGACCAAATAGCCCCCTTTTGCACCTATTACACCTTGCAGCCCTTCCTGAAGTACCCGCATAGTATTTTGGGAAAACTCAATAAAGGCTTCTTCCGAAAACTGATTCTCTGTGACTTCCTGCAAATAGCCGGGGAATAAAGCATCTTCCGGCGTACTCAGAGAACCATGGAGCAAATCAGTTTTTGAAACGAAAGTATCGTTTAAAGTAATGATTAGTTCCTCTGACCGGCTGTCTATTGGTACCAGTTGATCAGAAAGATATAATTGAGCGTCACCAGAGTCCGCTTCTTTTTCCAACTCGTGGATGATGATTTTTTTAATATAGGAGTTCATAGATTGTTATTGTAATAGCAAATGAAGCCCTAAGATAAGGAAAGAATTGGAATTGGAAGCCCTTATTTAAGATCAGGATCAAGATCAAATCTCAAATTCAAAACCAGGAAATTTTAAGGTATTCGGGATCAAATTTGAACTTGAGCTTTATTCTTCTTCTATTTTGTAAAAACCAGTTTGTGATTTTCAGAAAGGTCTTTATTATATTTATAGCCGTCGATACTCAATCGTTTGAGTTTGCTGGTATCGGTAATTTTATTTTTGATGATCTTGTTGGCCATAGTTCCCCTTGCTTTTTTAGCATTGAAAGAGATGACTTTGAAAATACCGTTTCGGTTTTCTTTAAACTCAATAGTGACTACGGTTCCGTTTAGCTTAGCCGTTTTGACAGCACTGAAATACTCCTTAGACGCTAAATTGAGTACAATATCACTTCCTGATTCTTTTAAATCCTCATTGAGGATGTTGGTGATTTTGTTATCCCAAAACTGATAAAGGTTCTTCTTTCTCCCATTTTTAAGGCTAGTCCCCATCTCCAACCGATAAGCCTGCATCAGATCAAGCGGTCTCAATAGCCCATACAAACCGGAGAGAATCCGTAAATGTTTTTGAGCGAATTGCATATCCTCCTGGTCAAAAGTATCTGCCTGCAATCCAGAGTAAACATCTCCATCGAAAATCAGCGCAGCAGGCTTGGAATTTTCAGTTGTAAAAGGGGTTTGGAAGTTATTAAACCGGTCAACATTGAGCGCTGCAATATTATCACTGACACTCATCAACTCTTTTATTTTTTTGGCAGATTTCTTTTTCAATACATCTATCAAGGCTTGGCTCTCTTCTAATAATCTCGGAAGTGTATGCGATTTGGTATTTAAAGGTTCGAGGTTCAAACTCTTGGCTGGTGACAGTAGTAGGATCATTTTTTTTAATTGGTTGTTTTGTAATAAGGGTTAAACGTTTTTGTGGAAAGATTGTTTGTGCAAAAAATCGAAATATTAGAAACCTGGCATAATGGAGTAATACCGATAAAGACAAGAGGCTGACTTAAAAGACAAGCTACTTTTTTGACAGGAAAATAATAGTCACCAAGAGGAAGTTCGGTTTTTAGTACTTTTGTGTCTTCTTTGCAGAATAAAATTCTGGCGCTTTGGGCAGAATTGTTCTTACTAGACAG